>CBFGXV010000347.1:0-4213 GCA_965652755.1 uncultured Chryseosolibacter sp.
ATGGGGTGCATCATGAATTTCCTAAAGATAAGGACAGGCTGGCCATGCCTCCCCTGCTGAGCATCACAGTGGCGACAATCCTCCTGCTATTGTTCCGCCTCGTAATGGGAGATTTTGCCTTTGCATTTCTTCCCGGTTTCCTGGTTGGGTATGCCTATTACCTCTCCGTTCACTATGTAGTGCACATCTACCAGCCTCCGAAAAATTTTCTCCGCGCACTTTGGGTGAATCACAGCGTACACCACTATAAGGATGGTGACGTTGTCTTTGGAGTATCCTCCCCGTTGTGGGATTATATCTTCGGGACCATGCGTCTGAAGGATAAGGAACCTAAAGGCAAACACGCAGCCGCGTGATATCGCTGCCCTGAGAAATTTTAATATGACTCAGGGCCGAAGACCGGCAAACCGCTCATCACCGGCAGTTTCAGACAACTACGTCGATTTCGTCGGGCTACTCCCCGTCTGAAAGGATTTTACCCCCTTCAGCCACTATATTTTGAAATTTACGTTTTGAAGCTGAAACACATTTCCGAAATTAATGGTTAAGT
This sequence comes from uncultured Chryseosolibacter sp., assembly GCA_965652755.1. Classification (GTDB taxonomy): domain Bacteria; phylum Bacteroidota; class Bacteroidia; order Cytophagales; family Cyclobacteriaceae; genus Chryseosolibacter. Next base: position 551 of record CBFGXV010000347.1, read on the forward strand.
GATAAAGAATTCCTATGTCAGGCTACCGCTTTTCCAAGTTTAACCCGCCCCCCGACAAAGACAGTAGCGACTTCGAAAAACTGCTTAAGGTTTTTATGCAGCTGATACTGATTACATCAGGCAACGTCGCCGAGGCCCTTCAATGGTTGACGGAAGTAGACCGTCAGTACAAGCTGACAAAAGGCGACTACGGCATGGGCGATTTCATCGAAGACCTGAAGAAAAATGGCTATATAACCGATGAAGGGCCAAAGGGAGAATTTAAACTCAAGCCAAGGTCCGAGCAGAATCTCCGGCAATCAGCCCTTGAGGAAATTTTCGGCAAGTTGAAAAAATCCAAATCAGGCGAACACAACACCCATCACAGTGGCCGCGGTGATGAACAGACGACGGAAAAAAGAGATTACGAGTTTGGCGATACACTGGAACAGATCTCCATCACCGACTCCCTGCGCAATGCCCAGATCAATCATGGACTTGAAAGCTTCCTGTTGACGGAAGACGATCTGGAAGTAATGGAGAGCGAATTCAAATCGCAGACGTCGACGGTGTTGATGATCGATATTTCTCACTCAATGATACTTTATGGCGAAGATCGCATTACGCCGGCCAAAAAGGTAGCCATGGCGCTGGCTGAGCTGATCACCAGGAAGTATCCGAAAGACACGCTTGATGTGTTGGTATTTGGAGATGATGCATGGCAGATTGAGATAAAAGATCTCCCTTATCTGAAAGTTGGTCCATACCATACGAACACCGTGGCGGGGCTGGAACTCGCGATGGATATCCTTCGCAGAAGGAAGAACTCGAACAAGCAGATATTTATGATCACGGATGGCAAGCCGACGTGCATCAAGCAAGGAATCAAATATTACAAGAATGCATTCGGCCTGGATGAGAAGATCCTTAACAAAACGTTAAACCTCGCTTCACAGCTGAAAAAGATCAAAATACCGGTTACTACTTTTATGATTGCCACGGACCCGTACCTCAAAGCCTTCGTGAGGGAGTTCACCAAAGCTAATAATGGAAACGCTTATTACAGCTCACTCCAGGGGTTGGGCAATCTCTTATTTGAAGATTTCAAGAGAAACCGCAGAAAGACCCTCTGACCATTAATTTCGGAAATGTGTTTCAGCTTCAAAACGTAAATATCAAATATAGTAGGTGAAAGGGCGTAAAATCCTTTTCGCTACGAGCGTAGATGCGGCGAAATCGTTGAAGTTGGTTGAAACTGCCGGTGATGAAAAGCTGACCATTCGCGGGCGACGCCCGGCCGTGAGTCAGATCAAATCTTGCTCAGGCGAGCGGATCAGGCCGCTGCGTGGTTGCCTTTGGGTTCCTTGCTCTTCAGGCGCATTGTGCCGAAGATGTAATCCCACAACGGAGAGGATACTCCAAACACAACGTCGCCATCCTTGTAGTGATGTACACTGTGGTTCACCCAAAGAGCGCGCAGAAAGTTTTTCGGAGGTTGGTAGATGTGCACCAAATAGTGAACGGAAAGGTAATACGCATACCCTACCAGGAAACCGGGAAGAAATGCAAATGCAAAATCTCCCATCACGAGGCGGAACAGCAGCAAGAGGATGGTCGCGACAGTGATGCTCAGCAGGGGAGGCATGGCAAGCCTGTCCTTATCTTTTGGAAATTCATGATGCACCCCGTGAGCCTTATACTGGAATTTCCTCCTCCACTCCGTATGGGTGCTGAGGTGGTAGACATAGCGGTGAACGAGGTATTCCACCAGGGTGAAGGAAATGAAACCGAGGAAGAACAATCCAATCGTGGATCCTGCCGAAAGGGAAGTATGGGAAACGCTCCAATACAGGAGATAGATGGCATAAGCCGCAAAGATCGTGAGCGGAACTGAAATATGGGTCCTGGAGAGCTTTTCCAGGATCGGGTTCCGGAAGAGTGTTTTGGTGCCTTTATTTTTTGGTGGAATGTAAGTCGTTCCGGGTACTATGTCGGGTTCTGCATTTTTATTTCCGGATTCAATACCTTCAGCCATAACTTTTAGTTGTTTAAACTTAAGACTAACCTTTTTCCAGTTCAGATTTAGAGGCCGTCTTCTCCATTACATGTTCATAATACGATTCGTAGAGCGGTAGGATTCGTGAAATGTCAAATTCTTTTGCTCTTAGAAGCGCATTTTCTTTGAAGCGCGGCAAATTGGAAGGATCCAAAACGAATAGCGCCTTCCGCGTCATATCTTCGATATCGCCCACAGCACTTAAAAATCCTGTACCACCCTGTACATTTAATTCCGGCAGACCCCCCGTGTTGGTAGAGATCACCGGAACTTCGCACGCCATGGCCTCCAGCGCTGCCAGGCCAAAACTTTCCTTTTCCGAAGGCATTAGGAACAGGTCTGCGACGGAAAGCACCTCCTCGACGGCTTCGAGTTTCCCAAGGAAGCGCACATCTTCGGCAATTCTCAGTTCCCTGCAAAGGTTCTCCGCGTTATCCCGTTCGGGGCCATCTCCAATCATCAAAAGCTTCGCGGGGATTTCTTTCACAATATTATTGAATATTCTGACTACATCCAGGACACGTTTAACTTCCCGGAAGTTGGAAGTATGCACGATCAGCGATTCTCCGGCGGGGCAGATCGCTTTCTTGAAGTGATCCTTCTTCTGTTTCTTGAATTTTTCGAGGTCAATAAAGTTCGGAATAACTTCTATTTCATTTGTGATCTTGAATGAATTATATGTTTCGCGGCGCAGGTCTTCCGAAACTGCGGTCACGCCGTCGGACTGGTTGATGCTGAAAGTGACGACCGGTTCATAAGTCGGGTCTTTACCCACCAGTGTGATATCGGTGCCGTGCAGGGTCGTTACCACGGGGATAACGATTCCGTGTGTTCTAAGTATTTGTTTCGCCATGTAGGCAGCCGACGCGTGGGGAATAGCATAGTGTACGTGGAGCAGGTCCAGCCTCTCATGCCTGACGACGCTGACCATCTTGCTCGCGAGGGCGAGCTCGTACGGCGCATACTCGAAAAGCGGATACGAACGGGTATTTACTTCGTGATAATAGAGGTTCTCGTTCAGAAAATCCAGCCGGGTGGGCTGTGAGTAGGTGATAAAATGTATTTGATGGCCTTCTTTTGCAAGGCCTTTTCCCAGCTCGGTGGCCACCACACCACTTCCGCCGAAGGTTGGATAACAAACTATCCCGATTTTTATCTGCTCCACTGCTATAGTTTTAAGTCTGCAGGTTGTCCTGTTGAAAGTGTTGTCAAGAGAGTCGAAAAAGCCTTGGGTTTATTGCTTTCCCGGCATTTTTTCTCAAAAATCGCCACTTTCGTAAGTTTTGCAATAATTAAATATTGCTTCATAGATGACGTCCTGTATGCGAGAACGGATATTTGTCTGGATAAGTTTGTCGCTTCGATCAGGAAACACCCGGTTCGAAAGAAAAATATAGACCAGGTCAAATTCCGGATCCACCCACAGGCAGGTACCGGTAAAACCCGTGTGCCCGAAGGTTGCCGGGGAGGCAAACCGGGATGTCGGGCTGTTCCACTCCCCCTGCACAGGTTTGTCCCAACCCAGGCCCCGACGGCTTGATTCAAACTGTTTTGCTGTAAACAAATTGACGGTCTCAGGCTTGTAATACTGCATTCCCCCGTACTGCCCTTCCTGCAACACGCGCAGC
>CBFGXV010000348.1:0-4203 GCA_965652755.1 uncultured Chryseosolibacter sp.
GTCTGTGTTGTTGTCGCCCTGATCATAAAGCTTGAATCGAAGGGCCCGATCTTCTATATATCAAAGCGGGCGGGCACAGGCTACAAGATCTTCAACTTCTTTAAGTTCAGGACTATGAGGCAAGGAGCCGATACTGAACTATCGAAACTGGCACACCTGAATCAATATGGTGAGAACTCAACGGACGGTGTCTTCTTCAAGATCAAAGATGACCCCCGGATCACAAAATTCGGACAGTTTCTCAGAAACACCAGCCTTGACGAGATCCCGCAATTGTTCAACGTTCTCAGAGGCGACATGTCGCTTGTTGGCAACAGACCCCTACCATTGTACGAGGCTGAAAAATTAACGAAGGACCAGATCGCCTGGAGGTTTCTCGCACCTGCCGGCATCACGGGACTCTGGCAAATCACAAAACGCGGCAAAGACAACATGTCGCCCGACGAAAGAATAGCACTGGATATGGAATACGCCATGAAGAATTCTTTCTGGCTTGATATGAAAATCCTGTTGTCAACATTTCCGGCGTTGTTACAGAAGGAGAAAGTGTGAGGTGAAGAGACTGGAACCCTCCCGTTCCCGCCGGATGTCAATGCCATTTGGTACGCTCTTTAGCAAGTAAAACCATTATTTTCAATGTATATTTTTGAAATCATTCTCCTGTCCTATTTTGGATATGTTTCGCTGTATTCCTTCATTCTCAGCACCGCTGGTTTGTTTTACAAAACACCGAACCCGCCGGAAGCGCGGCGACTGAGAAAGGTTGCTGTACTGATCCCCGCTTACAAGGAGGATCAGGTCATCACAGGCGTGGCCGAGCAGGCGCTACAACAAAACTATCCCTCCGATTTTTTTGATGTAGTAGTAATTGCCGATTCTCTGAAAGCCACTACCCTCGAAAAACTTCGCAAGCTTCCCATCAAGGTCGTAGAAGTATTCTTTGAGAAAAGCACCAAAGTGAAGGCGCTGAACCGGGCTATGGAAGTGCTCGGAGATGACTATGATTGCGTACTGATCCTCGACGCCGACAATGTGATGGAGCGCGACTTCATCCGTAAAATGAACAACCTGTTCGACGTCGGCTACCTCGCCATCCAGGGCCGGAGAGATCCGAAGAACGAAAACACCTCAATGGCGCTTCTCGACGGGCTCAGTGAGACAATCAATAACTTTATCTACCGCCAGGGCAATGTTGCACTCGGCTGGTCGGCATCTTTGAACGGCTCCGGAATGATCTTCGATTATGCAATATGCAAAAGCATCATGAGCAAGATGGATTCGATCGGCGGATTTGACCGCGAACTCGAATTACAGCTCGTGGAAAAAGGGATCAAAGTATTTTTTGCCCGCAATGTTATTGTATACGACGAAAAGGTAGCCAATCAAGAGGTATTTGAGCGCCAGCGCAAACGCTGGATCTCCAGCCACTTCTTTTACCTTCGCAAATATTTCCGCGAGGGATGGGTCAAGTTGTTCCATGGGGACCTTGCATTCTTCAACAGCTCGGTGTTGCGCAATATTCAACTGCCACGCCTTCTCAACCTTGGCCTGCTTAGTTTTATTATTCTCGTTTCGCTTATCCTGTCAGCATATGTAACCATTGATCCGATGGTTTGGGTTGCGCTGCTGGCTCTGAATATAATCGCGATGATGTTCGCCATTCCGCGCAGGCTTTACAATCGCAAACTACTGAAGTCAGTTATTCTCCTGCCGAAACTGTTTGCAAAAATGTTCCTGCTCCTGTTCAAGCTAAAAGGGGCGAACAAAACCTTCATCCACACACCGCATGGTCGAATAGAAATGAATGTGGACAAAAAAACAGTGAACTGAAATGTCTGCCCTTGTCTCCATCGTTACCATTAACTACAATCAGCTCGCGCTTACCTGTGAACTATTGGAGTCGTTGCGAAAGGTTACTTACCCTTCGATCGAGATCATTGTAGTGGACAACGATTCAGCTGAAGACCCAACCAGCGTTATCACAGAAAGGTATCCCGAAGTAAAATTGCTGGTGAGTAAGGAGAATCTGGGATTTGCCGGCGGAAATAATCTCGGGATCAAGGCTTCGAGCGGCGAATATCTTTTGTTTTTAAATAACGATACGGAGGTCGATCCTGATTTTCTTCAGCCACTTGTGACACTCTTCGAGAACAACCCTGATGCCGGCGCAGCGTCTTCCAAGATTCTGTACTTCAATTCAGGTGAAACCATCCAGTACGCCGGAAGCACGCGGATCGATCCGTTCACCGGTAGAAGCAAACGGATCGGCTATCTTGAAAAAGACAACGGGCAGTACAGCGCCATCAAGGAGACAGACCTGGCACACGGCGCCGCCATGATGGTACCCAGGCGCGTAATCGACAGCGTAGGCATGATGCCGGAATTCTTCTTTCTGTATTACGAAGAAGTCGACTGGTGCGAATCTATTAAAAAAGGCGGCTACAAGATCTATGTAGTACCCGAGTCTAAAGTGTACCACAAGGAATCCATGTCTATCGGCAAAGGTTCCACCTTGAAGACATACTACATGACACGGAATCGCCTGCTCTATATGAGAAGGAACACAACGGGTGTAAAAAAGCTCACGTGGATACTTTTTTTTCTGTTTTTCTCACTCCCCAAAAACGCACTGATGTTCACCCTGAAAAGGGACATGCGGCACGCTAAAGCTTTTTGGAAAGGATTGATGTGGAACATTACGCATTTGGATAATGGCAAAAAGCTTAAGCTGTTTGCCTGACGGAATTTACAGTTCAGCCTGTTATGGAGAGGGCGACGGTGCGCGGCTAACTTAATGTTATAGAATGAAAATCGGTATAGAGGTTCAACGGCTATTCAGACAGAAAAAATTCGGCATCGAAACGTCCTCGCTTGAGCTGATCAAAGCTTTAAGGGATATCGAACCGAAGCACGAATACGTCGTGTTCGCCAAGGACGATACTGACCGCGAATGTCTTACCGCCTCTGACAACGTCAAGATCAAAACCATTGGCGGAAGGATGTTTGCCGATTTTGAACAATTCTTTCTGCCCCTCGCTGTTAAACGCGAACAAGTCGACCTTCTGCATTGCACGGGAAACACTGCGCCGTTCTTTTGTTCGGTGCCATTGGTGCAGACCCTGCACGATGTTATCTTCATGGACACCATTCCGTCAGGAGATACTTTCTACCAGCAGTTTGGAAATCTGTATCGGCGAAAGCTTGTTCCTCTGGTGACGCCGCGCAGCCAGGCAATCATTACAGTTTCACATTACGAGCGCGAGAGGATTGTGCAGCGCCTGGGCATCAAGCGCGAAAAAATACATGTCATTTATAATGGCCTGAATGAAATTCATTTCAACAAACATGCAAGCCAGCAAAGGAGGCAACAGGTTCGCTCCAAATATCAGCTGCCTCCTGAATTCATACTATTTCTCGGAAACCAGACAACAAGAAAAAACCCCGCACGGGTGATCGAAGCGTATGCCAAATACGCGGCGGCCACATCGTCGCCCTTACCGCTCGTCACCCCTGGCCTGACCCGCGGCTTTATAACGCATAGACTCAGCCAGCTTGATCTGCCTTTCGATGAAGAACGATACATAACGCCCGGGTATATAGCCGACGCGGACTTGCCGGTCCTTTACGCAATGAGCAAACTTTTTCTCTTCCCTTCCCTTTCGGAGGGATTTGGAATGCCGCTGATCGAAGCCATGGCATGTGGTTCCCCCGTGATCTCCTCTGATACCTCGTGCCTGCCGGAGATCGCCGGAAATGCGGCGGTGCTCGTCAATCCTTTAAAGGCCGACGAACTGACGGCAGCCATCGTGTCTCTCTCATCGAATGACGAGCTTCGCAGGAAAAAGATCGAAGCCGGCTACTTCAACGCTAAACGCTTTAGCTGGAACCGCGCGGCGGAAAGTGTGCTCACGATCTATGAAACGGTGTACGCCGTGGCAAGCCAGAAGCAACCGCGTTTTATGCATAAACATGTTCTTGCGACCCGCGATTGAAACTTCTTCACGCCTTCGTTCTTATTATTTCCTACAGCTCCGGTAGCCTGGCGCAGGCCGTACCTTCAGAGCCTCGCGAAATCAATGCATCCCTCACCATCACCGGTAACCTCCCAAAAGTCCTGAGGGAAGCGTCCGGACTTGAGATCACATACTCGGGTTTGCTGTGGACCCATAACGACGACCGCTTTCCGATCCTGTACGGATTGAA
>CBFGXV010000349.1:0-4202 GCA_965652755.1 uncultured Chryseosolibacter sp.
TATGATGTTCGTTCGTTCCGTGAGCCTGGACATTCAAATTGCTTTTCGACGTGTCGGTGAATGATTTGAAGAAATGATAGAACATTTCTGTAGGCATTTCGCCGATCTTTTCGCGTTTGAAGTCAGCTTCCCATACAAGCCAGGGTCTGCCGCCGAAATCAATGGCCACCTGCGCGAGACAGTCATCCATCGGAAGGCAGAATCCATAGCGCTCGATCCCGCGCTTGTCGCCCAGTGCTTTTGAGAAAGCCTCACCTAATGCCAGTGCTGTATCCTCGATCGTGTGGTGCTCGTCTATGTGAAGATCACCTTTGACATCCACCTCCAGATCTATGTTGCCGTGACGGGCAAGCTGGTCGAGCATGTGATCGAAGAAACCGAGACCGGTTGCGATCTTCGACCGTCCCTGTCCGTCGAGGTTGATATCGATCCTGATGTCCGTTTCCTTTGTCTTGCGGTGAACGCTCGCTTTCCGGTTGGGTTTGCTTACGAGCTTATAGATATCTTCCCACGTTGTTGTTACCAGCGCACAGAATGGCGCGAGATCCTGTTGGTTCAATTTTTCACGAAGACTTCCGTCGTTGAGCAGGATACCTTTGCTGCCAAGATTTTTTGCGAGCTGTACGTCTGTGAGCCGATCTCCGATGACGTACGAGTTTTCCAGATCGTAACCGCCCTTGAGAAAGGACGTCAGCATTCCGGTGCCGGGTTTGCGGGTCGGGAGATTCTCGTGTTGCATCGACCGGTCGATAAAAGTTTGAGAAAAAATGATCCCCTCCTTCTCAAAGGTTGACATCATTTTCTTATGCGCGGGCCAGAAGGTATTTTCCGGAAAGCGTTCCGTACCTAATCCGTCCTGGTTGGTGACGATGACCAGTTCGAAATCCGTCTCGCGTGCGATGCGACCGAGCCATGTGAAAACAGCAGGATAGTATTCGAGCTTTTCCAGGCTGTCGATCTGCTCGTCCGGTGGTTCGATGATGAGAGTTCCATCGCGGTCGATGAATAATACTTTTTTCATAGTTGTTTGAGTGCTTCAATGAGCCGTTTATTTTCTTCCGGTGTCCCTACCGTGATCCGAAGACAGTTGTAACAAAGATTGACCCGCGATCGGTCGCGCACGATTATCTTGTTATCCATTAGGTATTGGTAAGCAGACTGCGCGTCCTTCACCCTGACGAGTAAAAAATTAGCATCAGTGGGAAATATTCTGTCGACCAGCGGGAGTTTTTCCAGTTCGCGTGCCAGCGCATCCCTTTCCTTCAGGATCTCATCCACCCAGATATCTTTCTTGTATGCATTTTCCAGGGCGTCCAGAGCCAGCTCCTGCGTGCGTATGTTGACGTTGTATGGATACTTGATCTTGTTCAGAATATTGATAATGTCTTCGGAAGCGAAGCACATCCCGAGCCTGAGGCCAGCAAGCCCCCAGGCTTTCGAGAACGTCTGTAACACAACGAGGTTCGGATGTTTTTTTAACTCCTGCACGAAGCTCTTGCTTTTTGTGAAGTCGACGTAAGCTTCGTCGATGACAACCAGTCCATAAAACCGTTTCAACACCTCTGTGATCTTGTCCCTGCTCAACAGGTTCCCGGTGGGATTGTTCGGGCTGCAGAGGAAGATGACTTTCGTGGTGGCGTCGAATGTATTCGGGATCGCGTCCAGGTCGAGGTCGAATTCCGGGGTGAGCAACACCTGTTGTACGTTGACAGCGTTCACTTCGGCGCTGACCTTATACATTCCATAGGTAGGCTCGGTGATCAGGATCGAGTCGTGGTTGGGTTCGCAGAAAGCGCGGATGATGAGGTCAATGGGTTCATCGCTTCCATTGCCCAGGAAAATTTGCGACGGTTTTACGCCTTTGATGCCGGCGAGCTTTTCCTTCACCTTCCATTGCAGCGGATCGGGATATCTGTTGTAAGGGGAAGGGTAGGGGTTTTCATTTGCATCCAGGAAAACTTCGGCCTCTCCGTGAAATTCGTCGCGGGCGGATGAATACGGCTTCATGGTGAGCACATTTCTTCTCACGAGCGTATTGATGTCAATAAAGTTCTTTTTCTTCGCGCACATTGTTATTTGTGTTAAGATAGACTCTCAAGCCTGATGGTGACAGCGCGCTTGTGCGCGGCCAGCGCCTCTGCTTCGGCGAGTGTTTCGACATAGGGTCCGACGTTCCTGATCCCGGTTTCTGAAAGCTGCTGATACGTAATGTACTTGAGGAAGCTTTCCAGTGAGACGCCGGCATACGCTTTCGCGTAGCCGTTCGTAGGAAGGGTATGGTTCGTTCCCGAAGCGTAATCACCGATTGCCTCTGGCGAGAAATTTCCAATGAAGACCGATCCCGCATTCACGATCTGTTCGGCGATGGCACCGGCATTCGACGTGTTGATGATCAGGTGCTCGGGAGCATATTCGTTGGTGAAATCGATGGCCTGTGCCTCGTCGTCAAAAATAACGGTACGACTATTTGCTAGCGACTTTTCCGCCATCGCCCGTCGCGGCAGATGGCTGAGTTGTTCCGCCAGTTCCAGCCTGATCGGCTCAACTTTCGATTCGTCAAGCAAGACCAGCATGACCTGGCTGTCTTCGCCGTGTTCGGCCTGCGACAACAAATCCGCAGCGACGAAAGCGGGATTACAGGTTTCGTCTGCAAGGATAAGAACCTCCGACGGCCCCGCCGGCATATCGATCGCCACGCCCTCTTCCGTAATCAGCTGTTTCGCTTTTGTTACGTATTGATTCCCGGGACCAAAGATCTTATAGACATTGGGTATGGTTTCCGTACCATAGGTCATGGCGGCGATCGCCTGCGCCCCGCCTGCCTTAAAGATTCGCGTGATACCGACATGCTCCGCGGCAAAAAGGATCGCAGGGTGAATCTTTCCATCTTTCCCTGGAGGTGTGCACAGTATGATCTCGGAGCAACCAGCCAGACTCGCGGGAATTCCCAGCATGAGTACGGTTGAGAACAGCGGGGCAGTTCCGCCGGGAATGTAGATCCCGACTTTCGTGATGGGTACAGCTTTCCGCCAGCACTTAACTCCGGGCATGGTCTCGACAACGTTGGTATCGCGCTTCTGGGCGCTGTGAAACATTGTGATGTTCTTGGCCGCGGTCTCGATCGCGCTTCTCAGGTCGGCTGAGATGCGCTCACGCGCTTCTCTCATTTCCTCCTTCGTCACTTCCAGATCCCCGACCTGAACTTTATCGAACTGGAGCGTCAGATCGCGGATCGCCTGATCCCCGGATTTCCTTACGCGGTTCAGGATGTTGCGCACCGAGCTCTCCAGAAAGCCAAGCTCAAGCTGTGGCCGCCGGACGAGTTCCTTCCACGTTTCTTTCGATGGATTATTGGAGACGTTCATAAGCTAGTCGGTATGAGATCAGATAATCATTTTTTCAATGGGCACCACGAGGATCCCCTCCGCGCCAAATGAACGCAGTTGATCGATCCGCTCCCAGAAGTCGTTTTCATCCACAACCGAATGCAAAGAACTCCAGCCCTCGCGCGCCAAGGGAATAATCGTCGGACTTTTCATTCCAGGAATGACTGATGTGATCTTGTCTATGGATTCATTCGGACAGTTCAGTAAAATATACTTGCTGTTCCTCGCCTTTTGAACTGCGCCGATCCGGAACAACAACTTGTCGAGGATAGCCTGCTTTTCAGTGCTCAGCTCATTACTCGCAATCACTACGGCCTCAGAGTGCATTACGACTTCAACTTCTTTTAAACCATTGCTGAGCAGCGTGCTGCCAGTGCTTACAATATCGCAGATGGCATCGGCGAGACCTATACCCGGGGCGATCTCTACCGAACCGCTGATCTCGTGAATGCCGGCTTGCACGCCGTGCTTCGAAAGAAATTTCTTAACAATGTTCGGATATGTCGTCGCAATGTTCTTGCCCTCTAGTGATTTTACGCCCCCGTAGTTTTCAGACCGGGGAACGGCAATCGACAATCGGCACTTCGCGAAATCAAGACGCTTCACCAATTGGTTGGATTTCTGTTTTTCAACAAATATGTTCTCCCCAACGATTCCCACGTCAGCGACTTTGTCCTCCACGTACTGAGGAATGTCGTCGTCGCGCAGAAAAAGAACTTCCACCGGGAAATTCCGCGCCTGTGTTTTTAGCTGGTCTTTCCCGTTGCTGAAAGTAAGACCGCTTTCCTTTAACAGCTCCAGGGAGCCTTCCTGCAG
>CBFGXV010000350.1:0-4187 GCA_965652755.1 uncultured Chryseosolibacter sp.
GGCGATATTTTCATTCCCGACAAATGAAATCCTGTTGATCTTAACTTTTGATTTCGGGTCGACATCGATCTGCAGTTTGATGCCATCATTGAGCGTATCTAGCTCCTGTGTCACTTTTACTTCAGTGTTGAGGAAGCCTTTTTTCACAAAATATTTTTTGACGGCCAATTCCGTATTGCGGACCATGGCATCGTTGACGATTTTTCCGCGGATTAGATTGAGGTCTTCCTTGAGACCGGACTCCTGTGTCTTGGAGATGCCGGTGAAATAGAACGAATTCAGTCGGGAGCGTTCGGTCAGCTCAATAGTCAGATAGATGTCTGATCCTTCAATGCGGTCCACCAGAATGGAAATGTCTCCTACCAGTCCGTATTTCCAGATCTTGCGTATCGCATTTGAGATATCGTCGCCAGGGATCTTTATTTTATCGCCGATCTTTAATCCGGAGATGGAGATCATGGCATTTTTGTCGAGTATTTCGATACCCACGACTTCGATGCCCGCTATAGTGTACTCCTTGGGGTTGGCATAATTCAGATTGCCGTCTTGAACCGGTTGCGTATCGCGCTCGCGTGCCCTTCTGAACTGGGAGAAGGTATCAAAAGCCACGCATAAAAGCATGGCGATCATGAAGATTCTTTTCATTAACTAACCGGATTCAATTGTTCACTTGTCTTTCCAAATCTTCTTTCCCTTTGCTGGTATGACCAGATTGCCTCATACAAATGCTCTTTTGTAAAATCCGGCCAGAGGGTCGGGGTTATAAACAATTCTGTATAGGCGATTTGCCAGAGTAAAAAATTACTGATCCTCAGCTCTCCGCTTGTTCTTATCAACAGCTCCGGATCTGGGATGCCGGAAGTCTTCAAATAGTTGGCAAAAGTACCTTCATTTATGGCAGAAATTTCGAGCTTGCCCTCCTTCACATCCGTCGCAAGCTTTTTGGTAGCCTCAATGATCTCCCAGCGGCCGCTGTAGCTTAAAGCAAGTATCAGCGTCAAACCACTGTTATTTTTTGTCTCGTTGATGGCCCAGTCCAGGTTTTTCTGACAGTTTCCCGGCAAATGGGATGTGTCACCGATCGTTTTGAGCTTCACCTGGTTTTCCATCAGGGTGCCGATCTCCTGTTTAAGCGTGTTGACCAGCAATTCCATAAGCCCTTCCACTTCTTCCTTTGGTCTGGACCAGTTCTCTGTGGAAAATGCATAAAGGGTTAGATATTTTACACCGAGTTCGCCACAGCATTCGGTGACATCGCGAACCGCCTGTACGGCGTTTCGGTGGCCAAAAATCCGCCTGGCGCCTTTCTTTTTTGCCCAGCGGCCATTACCATCCATGATGACAGCGATATGCTTGGGCAACCTATTAAAGTCGATATTTTCCTTAAATGATCCCACGGGGTCGCAAAATTAGCTAAAAAAGTTTAAGGTAAACGCTTAATTAACAGATACCTGTTAACCGGGGGGAAAATGGGTTATTTGTAAGGGTTCGCAGGGCAGGGGATTTCGTAAAAAGTGCGGGTGATACTTAGGCCCACGAAGTAGTAAGCGTCGTTGTCGTACGGGTTGCCGTACTGATAGTTCTTCACCAGCTGGTTGGTGCCGACCGAGACGTTGTCGAGGTAATCAAAAAAAGTTTTTCGAGCTCCAAACTCCAGCGATACGTACCATTTCGGATTGAGTATGTACTTCATTCCGAGCCCGAACGGGATCGCTCCCTGAACGTTGCTGTATTCGGATGATTTATTCTGTGTGCCAGACATACCGAAGATCGCCAGGCCCCCGAAAAGATACGGAGTGAAGCGCATGATATGTTTGTCGTCCCTCCAGTTCATGAAATGATACTCCATAACTGCAGATGCTTCCATCAGAAAGATGTTGAACGATCGATTTCTTCTTTCCGCAAAAGCATCAATTGGTCTGTCATCGGTCGCGCCTAAGCCTCCTCCGGTAAGGGCTGCCCGCAGGCTCACCACTTCACTGAGATTGGCCCGATAAAAAATAGTGGCGGCAGGTTTTGAATTCAGGACATTATATGTCCTGGCAAGGTCTCCGGTGTAGTTGAGGGTTCCTATTCCAAATCCCACTTCCGACTTTTGCGCGGACGCAGTGGCCACCATCGCCGTAAGACCTATAACCCACAATAATCTCATCTGATTCAACAATTTAAAATTTTAGCCTTCAGGGTTATCTGAACTTTGCCCGATGCATAGTCTTGCCAACAATGTATGAAAGCCGGAAAGTCGTCACGGTAAAAATATCCTTATTCTCCTTTCTGCCTCTCATATTCGTAGGGAATTCGTGCCCATAACCATTTATCACATTGTATGTTACACCATTTCTCGCGGTGATCGGCTCACGGACGATGCCGGACATCGACAACTCGTTGCTTCTGTATGACAAAGCTCTTGCCAACTCGGAGTCCAGTACACCCAGGTCGACATAATTGCGACTTACGTCATCAATATAGTCGGTGAAGAGATACCTGAATCCGACTTCAGCCGAAAAATCCACAACGTCATGCACTTTGAAACGCACGCCAACACCGATTGGTATTGAGATCTGAATTAAATTATAGGGCTTGATGCCATGATTTGCATCTGAGGGTAATAGATCTGCATATTGTCCCTCCGTGCCAAACTCCCGGAGATTTACCCATGCCCCGGCCTCTGGTAATGGTTGATTGTTGAGATCAGAAGCGGGAGCCAGCGCTTGCGGATTGTGGTGGAAGAACGCGACACCCGCAAAAGCGAACGGTGTCCAGTCGACACGGCTGAGGTAGGTGGCCTGATTTTCAAAAAGATCATAAGACGCGACCGCTGACAGTTCCTTGATCCGGTTGCGGAATGAAAGATTCCTGTGAAACCGAAACTTCCCATTCTTTTCGTCATCCTGATCAGCTGACGAGTAGTCGGACCCGCGCAAGGCGCCATACATGAGGCTTCCTGTCAGGCAAAAGTGTGGACCCATCCTTTGCGTCACTGATAAGCCGATGGCCGGCTTTGTGAAAGAAATGTCTGTGCTGAGACGTCCCGGGTTGGGTGCGAGGTCGCCGTAATAATTAAGTGCATTAACCGTAAAACCGACCGAGAGATACCTCTTTTCCGGGGTGAAATTTGATTTCTTGCCCCGATAGGTCATGAGGCGTTTGTTGTTCTTCCGGATCGCTCCGCGGTCAATTTGAGAGAAACCTTCATTGGACCCCAACAGAAAGAGGGCAATCATCAACCAATGAAAGGCTTTCTTCATTACAGTGAGGTTAAGACCGAAGTCGACCTTAAATATAAGCAAAAGTCAGTTACGAATATCCAGACCCCAGTTCAACTTTTGGCGGAGGGTTTTAAAGTAATGGTGGCCTTCAAGTTGGATGAGGTTGACAATAAAGTCGGCCTTCCGGATGGTGAGCTTGACGGTGTTGTCTACGGTGGCGATCCGCGAGTCCAGCGTTACGAGGAATTTCTTGCTTCGTCCGTCTACCTGGAATGATATTTCGGATGTATCAGAAACAATGATAGGTCTGACTGTGAGATTGTGGGGACTGACAGGAGTAAGCACAAAGTTGCCGGACCGTGGGAAGATCAACGGACCGCCGCAGCTCAGGGAGTAACCGGTGGATCCGGTAGGTGTTGAAACGATGATGCCGTCAGCCCAATAGGAATTCAGGAACTCGCCATCGATGAATGTGTGGATGGTGATCATTGCCGATGTATCCTTCTTCACCACCGTAAAATCATTCAGCGCAAAATTGAGGTTCCCGAAAATTCCCTGCTCTGTATCCAATCGCAGCACAGCTCTTTTGTCAAGCGTAAAGGATTTGTTGAGGACCTGCTCGAGGGCGTGTTCTGTTTCATCGCGACTGATAGTTGCGAGAAATCCCAGCCTTCCGGTGTTTATACCCAGCACGGGTGTTTGTGTTTTTCCGATGTGGGAAACGGATTCGAGGAGCGTGCCGTCACCTCCGATGCTGATAACCAGTTCAAGAGCGCTGAGGGAGTCGGTGGGATGATAGGTTTCCCACTTAAAATTTTTGAAGGCGGGTTGTTTCAAAAAACCCGCGAACCTTGACGACACAAATAATTCGGCGTGATGACGGGCAAGGATTTCAAAAATATGTTGGATGAAGGGAGCAGACTGACGTGTAAATTCCTTACCGTGAACGCCGATTTTCATTTACTATCTTCCAGGTTT
>CBFGXV010000351.1:0-4184 GCA_965652755.1 uncultured Chryseosolibacter sp.
CCGTAGCAGGGCAGTAGTCATTCACGCAGCGGACTACGCTACGGAATCATGGATCAGGCGTTATGGCAGGTTAGGAAGGAGCCAGGGATGTCCAGCTTTACCACCGCACCTCAACCGCGAAATCATCGATACGATCAAAGACAGGACTGCGATCTTTACCTACTATCCCGATGAAAGCTACCTCGGCGCATCCCGTTACCTGAAGATTGAGCGTCTCTTCAACGAGCTTGACAGAGAGCCGATCGAGCTTGTACCCGGGGCAATCGGATCTTAAGGCTTCGGCACTTCCTTTTCAAGATACGCGAGGTGCCGCCCGTCGTGACCATAAATATCATCCCGGAAATTGACTTTTCCATCGTTATCAACCCAGGCAGTCCTGTAAACGATGTAAACCGGATAATCTTTTTCCAGATCAACCTGAATGGGCTTTTCGCTTTTCATTGCTTCAGCGATCTTCTTATCGTTCCATCCTTTCTGTCCTTTCAGCAGATAAGCTGCAAACTCTTCGGGACGTTCAAGCCTGATGCAACCGTGACTTAAAGCTCTGTCTTCACGACTGAAAAGCTGGTCGGCGGGAGTGTCGTGCAAATAGATGCTGAAGTCGTTTGGCATAATAAATTTTACTTTGCCAAGTGAATTGGCGTCCCCAGGATTTTCCACGACGCTGTAGGCAGTGATATCGAGATCCTCCTCATCCCAATCCTCTTCAAGGGGATCTATTTGTTCACCGTCTCTATAGAAGCGAAAACGCGCAGGATCGAAGTGTCCGGGATCTTCCCGCAGCTTCGGCAGAAACTCCTCCGCGAGAATGCTCTTAGGTACTGCCCATGTAGGACTGAACACGATATACTTGAGCGTATCGTGAAACACCGGAGTGGGCGTGAATTCGGCGCCGAGCACCACACGCATACGCATCGTTTCCTTGTTGTTCTTGTAAGCCCTCAGCATATATTCGGGAACATTGATAATGATCTCGTCCTTTTCACCTTTTACATGTGGCAGCCATCGTAGCCGCTCGAGGTTCAAGGCAATGAGGTCGGCCTTCTGCTTTACAGGAGTATTCAGCAACCTGATCATCTCGCTGTCGATAATTCCATCAGGATTGAGCCCGTGCTGGTCTTGAAAGGATTTGACCGCCTCTTCCAGTTCATTATTGTAAACTGTATCCGCATCGCCCATGGCGACCTTGAAGTCTGCGGTGTTCAATTTCTTTTTTATAAGTGGAAGCTGATCGTGGGCATCGCCACGTTTGAGTTTTACCTTCAAGGAAACAGAGGGAAGAGTATCTTTTTGCCCGAGCTCCCTGTAATGCTTCAGCGCTTTTTGTAATTCCTTGTATTGCGGGTCTTTTGGATGCAGGGCCTCCAGTTCGGTTCGCAAGTCTTTGGCAGACTCCATTTGCAAAAGCAGTGCAATGTCATTCTCCAGAGGCATTCCGCGCTTCCATAAAAATTCACGCGCTCCGGGGTAGCGCACACGACCTTCGAGCAGGTGCGTGGTGAACAGAAAGAAGGAGGCTGTGATGCGAATGTCCAGCCGGGCGAGATCTTCAGGCGTCCTTTTGCGGTTGTCGTAAAGCGCGTCTACAGCTTGTTCAAGTTCGTCGATGTGATAGTCATCCGGTGAGAAACCGTATCGGGCAGATTCACGCACTTCGCTGACAAACGCTTCGTACAATTTGTCCGGGCGCTTCTTCTTCAACCATCCCCGGTGTTGTTCATTGGCGCGATAGAACAACCGCGTCTTCAGCTGTACTTTCCTATTGTAATAGGCATCGGCAACGTTTATTTGCTCGACCACCTGGGAGATAGGTGTAGCGACCGTATCGATGTGATCAGGATCTCCGCCGCATTTCGAAAACATGACCCCACAAACCAGCAATAACACTATGGCACCAGCACCCGTCCACCTCATATTTATATAATCCTCTTTTTGATAGATTATACAATTAGTGTTCCACCTGCTGCTTTTCCATTTGCCGCTCCGCGATGGGTCCGGTCAACGCCAATCTCCCTTGACAGAACATTTTCGTGATGCCGATTAAAGGTATTTGCCGTCAAATGAAATCCCGCAGATGGACCTTCAGTTCCCTGACTGATTTGGTGAGATGGTAACCAACGGCCTTCTCGGAGAGATCGAGTTGCCTGGAGATATTCGAAACCGGGACACCTTTCAATTTGTGCAACACAAATATCTCCCGGGTCTTGCCGGACAAATGTTCAACGGCAACCTGCAGCTTTTCCTCGAGCTCGTTGTACTCAGTAAGGTCGCTTGTGGTGTTTTCGGATAATGGTAGATGCTTCCTGCAATAGTCCCAATACATCTGCTCATACACCAATGAGCGCATGTGATTGAGAATTCTGTTCTTTACAGCGCGGTTGAGGTAAGCTGCCAGATTGATCGCGCGGTTGCTGTCTGTAAAAAGTCGTTCTCTTTTATCCCACAGGTCGGTGAAGAGTTCCTGCACGGTTTCTTCCGCGAGCTCGTGTGATTGAAGTTTGTAGTATGCGGTAAGATAGAGAGGTTTCCAATGACGCCTGAAAATTTCCGTTAAAGCTCCATGCTTGCCCGCGCGCAGATCGGTGATCAGGTCAAGGTCCGAGGCCGTGGTGTATAGCATCTTTGTTCTTACTTTAAACAAGGAAAAGTCCTTGATAAATATACGATATCAAGGACTTCTCTTTTTGTATTAGGATAAATTAATATCCGGGATTTTGCGGCAGCAGATTGGGATTGATGGCCAGTTCCGTGCGGGGAAGTGGCATCAGGTAATCACGCGACGGATCGAAATTCGGATGAGGCTCGAGTGAATTCGGACCTGAAAAAACTTCGACGCCGAGATCGCGGCGCTTGATATCGAACCATCGCTTGTATTCGAACGCGAGTTCAAGACGCCGTTCTTCCAGCACCAGGTCGATAAAATCTTCTTTTGATAAACCTGATTGCACATTTTCGGGAAAATTGGTTGTAGTTCCGGCCCAGTTCCGCGCGCGTGCCCGTACTTCATTCACATAACCTTCGGCTTCGGCAGTGGATCCCCCGGCGATCTCCGTCAGGGCCTCAGCAGCGATCAACAAAACTTCAGCGTATCGCATTGTTGCATAGTTGTTGTCCGAGTACCTTCCTTCGGCATTCGATTCCCCTGGGAATCTTCTGTATTTCGCAATGTGGGGACGTTTCGTATTCTGGAATTGCGTGTATGGCACAATAACTCCTCCTACGGGAGCTTCATCTGCGAAGCTTACTTCCTTGCGATAATCGCGGTCATCCCATGTGTTGTATACGGCCATTGAGGGAACACACACGCTCCATCCGAGCTCGTCCGCTCCGCGAATTCCGGTCATTGGAGGCATGATGTCGTCATTGGCGCCACCATTACCATTTTGCAGACCGAGAAAATCCAGGGAGAAAATTGTTTCTTCCAAACCGTCCTGCATTTCGGCCCTGAAAAGATTTTGAAAGTCAGGTTCAAGCGCATAGTCAAACGTGCCCTTGTTGTCGATCACCCACTTTGCCTCGTCGTATGCTTTCTGATAGTCGTGAAGTGTCAGGTGCACCGAAGCGAGATAAGATGCCGCCGTTCCTTTTGTCGGTCGCGATCTCACATCAGAAGGTTGTTGATCCGGCAACCACTGTTTTGCAAATTCCAGGTCGGCAAGGATCTTTTGATAAACCTCGGCTTCGGGCGTTTTGGAAATACTGATGACCGATTCCGGATCGGAGATAAAAAAATCGATGTACGGAACATCTCCAAATACCTGCACCAGATTGTAATAGCTGAAGGCGCGGACGAACCTTGCCTCTGCAATGAGTGGATTGATTTCCTCCTCCGGCAGTGCAAGCGATTCTGCTCCTGCGATTGCCGAGTTCGTCGCGCTTATTACCTGATACCAGTAAGGCCAGAACTGACGTACCATGCCATTTCCGTCGTCCATATTAAAATCATTCACTTGTTGTCTCTCGGCCGGCGTTCCGCGATCACCGATGTCAACCATATCGCTTCTCAGCATGATGGCAGCTACATACTGCCTGCCCCACAGGCGTTCGGAAGCAATCCATCCATAGGCGCCAAAGATAGCAGTCTGTACGTCTTTTGGAGTCTTGAAGAAACCTTCCGGAGCCAATAGTCCTACCGGTTTTTCCTCGAGGTCTGCACAACTGAGAAAGCAACCCAGAAAGGTCAC
>CBFGXV010000352.1:0-4152 GCA_965652755.1 uncultured Chryseosolibacter sp.
AGAACATCGGCAACAGGGATCGTTTTATCCATTCTCACTTCGTACCACAGATGCAGACCATGCTTGCGGTGTCGCGCCTCGTGCTTTCCGGCGTGCGGGAAGACACGCTCCAGGTGTCTCACGCGGAACTGCCTGTTGATTTGGTCAATGGATTCCACTCCTGTTGCGATCTCTCCGCTGACATTTCTCGCTGACCGGTTGGCCTCAAGTCGTGACGAAAGCTCTTCGCCTACCTTGATCCGGAGGACTCCTTCAATATTTTTTTGTGCGGACAGATAAGAGGGGAAACAAAAAATAAGAACTGCGGCCGCTGTTAAAAATTTATTTTTAAGCAGCCGGTAAAATTTTTGCATAGAGAGGGAGTTTGGTCTTTCTCCACTATGAAAACTATGCCGGCAAATACATCCCTTCATCCGTTTTTCTTTGGCATTCACGCGTTGTGATTGTGACGCTATCATTCTCAAATGAGACAATTCGTCTACAATTCAGTACGCTTCGACGATCACATCCGGATCTTCATCGGTCTTTGAGTTTCTAATGGTCGCCGTAATACAATAGTGCGCCGTTTGGAATTCAGCAGTGAACCGGCTTATATTTTACGGTTCTTTACCCGAAGCAATCCGGAAGATGATCAAATTTTTGGACTTGAAAAAAGTCAACCAGGAGTATCAACCAGCGCTGACATCCGCTGTTCAGCGCGTATCTGAGTCCGGATCCTATATCCGTGGGCAGGAAGTATCCGCCTTCGAAGGCGATTATGCCTCTTACACGGGATCGAAAAATTGCGTGGGAGTCGGGAATGGCTTCGATGCGCTGCGGCTCATCTTCAAAGCATGGCTCATCTCAGGCGTCATGAAAGAGGGCGACGAGGTGATCGTTCCGGCTAACACGTACATCGCTTCGATCCTTGCCATTACAGACAACAGACTGGTTCCCGTTTTGTGTGAACCTGACATACACACTTACAACATCGACTCGTCTCTGATCGTGCGCAAGATATCACCGCGAACGCGCGCGATCCTGCTCGTGCATCTGTACGGGAGGAACTCATTTTCGGAAGGGATCAGAAAGATCGCAGCCGAGAACAATCTGCGGGTCATTGAAGACAACGCCCAGGCTGCAGGGTGTGCCTTCGCAGGCAAAAGGACAGGTTCCCTGGGGCACGCCGCTGCTCACAGTTTCTTTCCCACGAAGAATCTCGGCGCGCTCGGCGATGGTGGAGCTGTGACAACTGATGATGGGGAACTCGCCGCGATGGTCCGTACCCTCGGGAATTACGGGTCGCACAAGAAGGGCGTGAACAATGTGCAGGGAGTAAATTCGCGCCTGGATGAAATGCAGGCTGCCGTGTTGCGTGTTAAACTCCAGGGTCTCGACCGCGACAATGATATTCGCCGGAGTATCGCGCATTTTTACCTGCGAAGTATCAGGAATCCCCGGATCGTATTGCCTTCGGCGCCTGCGGGCGAGGAGGAGCATGTGTGGCATTTGTTTGTCGTGCGCTGCAACAAACGCGATGAACTTCAGCAATTCCTTGCAGATCAAGGTGTCGAAACGATGATCCATTACCCGTTGCCCCCGCATCTTCAGGGCGCATACGGGGAATGGAATCAGCTGAAGATCCCCCTTACGGAGCGGATACATGGCGAGGTGCTGAGCTTGCCATTGCATCCGGCATTGGGTAGATCAGAAATGCAAAAGATTGTGGAGGTTGTAAATGCTTGCCCGTTTTGAACTTCTTTACAATACCGTTTCCTAATCTGAATATTAAGTCCTAAATTTTAAATTGCGAATCCAAATCCACCTCTTATGAAACTTTCTGTTAAATACACTTTGCTTCTGCTGATGGTTGTTGCAGTTATTGTCTGGGCCTGGAAGCCTTATGGGCGATCACCGATAGCTGAAAAAGAAACAACGGTTGCCGCTCCTGTAAAATATCTTTACGTGGCAGTTCCGGGTATACGGAATTATCTTGAGTACGGAGGACATGGAATACTCGTCTACGATGTCGATGCGGGACACAAGCTCATCAAGCGCATACCGACGAAAGGCCTGAAGAAAGATGGTACGCCATCGAATGTAAAAGGCGTGGCAGTCAGCGTTGCCACGAATTGTATTTATATCAGCACGCTGGAAGCATTACAGTGTGTGGACCTGGCAACGGAGAAGCTTGTATGGGAAAAGACCTATGATGGAGGCTGCGACCGGATGGCTATGTCGCCTGACGGAAAGGTCATTTACCTGCCGTCTTTGGAAAAGGAGCACTGGAACGTTGTCGACGCGAAAACAGGAGATGTGATCAAGACAATTGTTACAAATTCAGGCGCACACAACACGCTCTATGGGACTGACGGATCACACGTATATCTCGCGGGTCTTCGCACGACCACGCTTGGAGTTGCCGATGCCAGTACCCATACTGTTGTCAAACAGGTCGGGCCATTCAGCGCCCCCGTGAGACCCTTTACCATCAATGGCGATCAAAGTTTGTGTTACGTGAATGTGAACGGCCTTTTGGGATTCGAGGTAGGTGACATCGCTTCCGGAAAAATGTTGCACCGCGTAGAGGTAAAGGATTTCTCGAAGGGTCCTGTAAAGCGACATGGTTGTCCCAGTCACGGCATTGGCCTCACACCTGATGAATCGGAGGTATGGTTATGCGACGCATTTAACCAGAGGCTTCATATCTTCGATAACACCGTCATGCCACCAAGGCAGATTGAGAGTATCGAAGTCCGCGACCAGCCGGGATGGATCACGTTCAGTCTTGATGGGAGATACGCTTATCCCTCCACGGGAGAAGTGATTGATGTGAAGTCGAGAAAAATACTGACAACGTTAAAGGACGAGAGCGGAAATCCCGTGCAAAGTGAGAAGATGGTTGAGGTCCATCTTGATGGTAAAAAGGTGAGGAAAGCCGGTGATCAATTTGGGATCGGACGCGCGCTCTAACCGGCTCAGGCCTTATCGATCATTCCGCGAATCATCAGTCTTAGATCGTCAAAGGAATTTGCTTTGCGCACAAAGCGCGCCTGAAGCGACTCGATCTTTTCAATGTCCTGGGGGAAGCCGTTCGTCGAATAGATGACTATATCGATCGGATCATACCTTTTTTCCTTGCGTATTTCCTGAAGGCAGGATTTTCCATCCATGCCGGGCATGTTGATATCCAGTACGATGTAATTGGGCAACAGATCTGCAGTGCCGAGAAGCGCCAGCGCGTCCCTTCCGTTCCGGGCCGTCAACAATTGAATGGAGGGGTCGACGTCGAGCAGCGCATCTTGAAAGATCTCTATATCTTCGATATCATCATCAATATACAGGATGGTCATAATTCTATATTACAGTTCTGCATCAGTGCTGTTCGGACGAAGTAAACCCGGCATGAGCTGCCAGCAAATGTGGCAGTGGCTATTTTTTCCTTGATAGATCTGCAATTGAGACGTCGTTTTGCGCACTCAAACCGGCACGCGAAATCATTGTGGAGGATGGGGATAGGTCCAGCACGTTTGATCGCCCTTCGGTACATTAATGGGAGTTATCGCAAAAGGTAACTGGGTGATGGAGAATTTTTTGTGCGGTCTTTTTGCAGCGTGGAAATAGTTGAAGGCAGGGATGACCTGCCTTCGGTTTAATGGACTTATCTTCCGGAAGTCTTGTCAGGAAATCTGTATTTGTTTCGGCGGCTTGACCTTTGCCGTTTCAGCCTTGGGAACTGTTATGTACAGGATACCATCCTTATATTGGGCTGAAATCTTATCGCCTTCGACTTTGTTTTCGGGAAGGGCAAAACTCCGTTGAAAGGCCTCGTAACTGAATTCCCTGCGGGTGTATTGGCCGTCCTTTTCAGAATCTTCCTGCCGGGCTTCGCGTTGAGAGGAAATCGTCAGCACATGGTTGTCGAGCTCGACATGGAAGTCCTCGCGTTTCATGCCGGGCGCGGCAACTTCAATCATAAAAGCATCGTTGTTTTCTGCGACATTCACGGCGGGCAGGGTGGCTCCGCCGGACTTCCAGTTGCCGGTGGACGAATCAAGCAAGTCCCTCAGAATGAAATCTTCAAAGAGAGAGGGAATAGCAGGAAACATTTTTCCGTTTGGTACGACTAAGGTTTTCATGATAGATCCTCCTTTCTCGTTTGGTTACACATTG
>CBFGXV010000353.1:0-4135 GCA_965652755.1 uncultured Chryseosolibacter sp.
CATGTCTATCGGGGTAAATATAATTACATCATGGGACTGTGGGCACTGGACCAGGGCAACCCGGAAATCGCTTCAAGTTATTTCATGCACGCGGAAACAGCGGACTACAAAGATTGCCGCTTCTACAATGCAATTGCCCTGACGGAAGCCGGAAGAGTTGCCGATGCGTCAGCGGCCTGGGATTCGATTGCCCGGAAAGGCGATCCGAATGAAAAAGAGATCGCGGCCCGCATGCGAAAAATACTGGCTGTGAGCGCCGGACAGGCAATGCAGCTGAATGATGCTGAAAAATATCAATACTGCAGATATAAGGTAGGACTCTCAGACACTACATTCTTCAGCAGGATCTCGAATACTTTTTCAAGCGCCGACTATAAGGCGCAGGCGCTACTGGACATGGCCAGCAAACAATTCAAAGCCGGGCACCTCGTCATCGCGATAAAATACCTCAACAGAATAAGCGGACTTGAACTCACAAATGAAAACTTATACAACGAGGTGCGCTTTGCAGAACTCATGATGCTTGCGTGGAGAAAGGAGCTCAACCTGCTGGCAGCGCAGATCAACAAAGGCGTCGAGTTCGGGCCTGGTCATGAACTTGAAAAGATGTGGTATACCGCGCTTATCAGCGAAGCCAGCGGAGACACAGCCACAGCCCGGAAAAATTATAAGTTGCTTGGAACCTGGAATCCATATTTTGAAGAAGGGGTCATTGCGGCTGCAAATTTTTTCAGGAAGGATGATCCCGCTAACCTCGATGCGTATAACATTCTTGTTGAGGCCATCCAGGTTAACTATAATTCGTACCGCCTGCTCTCCGCCTACGCAGAAGAAGCCACACGACTGGGATTTGACCAGTATGCAGCCAGCGCGCGTCAGCGCCTGCAAACCATTCTTCAGACAAGGAGATAATCAATTGCCTAAGCGAGGACCTTCTTGCGGGTAGTCTTCTTTTTCGAAGACCGCTTTACGGATTTCTTTTTCTTCGCGTGACCATTCGACCGGAATTTTTCCTTCTCAGCCTCTTTGGCCTCCCGCGCCCACAGCTTCATGTTCTCTCTGATCACTTTCCAGTAGTCGGCGCCGTAATCGACAAGGATTTCTCCTCCGGCAGGAATATCCCGCTTGGATTCAATGTATGCCTTCTTGCCGTCCGTGATGTAATCGCAGTTGTTCGTAACACCCTTGATTCGCACAAGCCCTCTCGCATCATTTGCGTAGCGAGCTAATGCTGATTTAACAGGCAAGGCGTTGATCACGTGATTTCGCGTCACATAGAAGATGTAACCGTTCTTACCATCCTCGTCCTTGACGTCCTTCCACGCCGAAATCCTTCCTTTGTATTCCACGATGCGTGTTCCCTTCGGGATAAATTTCTTCGTGAACAGTCCCTTTCCCGAATCGGGTATCGTTGATTTTTTTACAAAAAGTTGTTTCTCCAGAAGTGCCATTAACAGTGTAGTAAAAATTCCGTGCCTCTTACATTTTCTAAAAGCGCGTGAATATAGATAAATACCCGCTCTCAAAAAAAGTGTATCGAAGAAAGAACCGGGTCTGGTAGTGTACAATGTCGGTTGAAGATCGACGGCTTAGCATTGCAGGCCTGTTCCATGCAACATTGAAGGTCATAGCGCCCCATGTTCTGATGGGCCCCTGTCAGCAAATCATCATAAACGATGTTATCGCCATCGATGAAACAAACTCAAGTCTTGTCCTGCTACATCCGTTCCTAAGCAAATAAGAGATATGCAACAATGAGCGTAACGATAATGTTGAAGGTTTGAGCGATAAGGAAAGCGTATAAGGGACGTTTGTTGTCTGCGTTAAAAAGATCCGAGAACCGGGTTTCGAGGCCGATGCTTGTAAACGCCAGCACGAACCATAGGGTTTGAATACTTTTCAATCCTCCCTGCGTCGCCTCCACTGAAGCGGGACTAAGCACAAATGAGAATAGAAGGGAAGCCGCGACAAAACCGAGGACGAATTTTGGAAACCTCTCCCACAGCAAACCCAGCGAAGGCTTGTTGCCCTCCATACCGTCAGGAGTCTTCTGCGTGTACGTCCAGTAAATACTGATCCCGAACGCAGCGAGACCGAGCAGAACATTTTGGGAAAACTTCACAATCGTGCTGACGTTGACTGCAACGTCGCCAGCGAGCGTCCCTGCTGCGACTACCGCGCCCGTTGTATCGATCGTTCCCCCGATCCACGCACCAGTCACCTCCTGTGACAAACCCATCGCATTAGCCAGATAAGGAAGCAATATCATCATGGGGATGGCCGTCACCAGAACAAGTGAGATGACATAAGATAATTTTTTGGGATCACCCTTGATCGCCCCTGCCGTCGCAATCGCCGCCGAGACCCCACAGATGGAAACCGCACTCGAGATCATCATCCGGAGATCTTCATCAAGCTTGAGTTTCTTACATATCCAGAAGGCGAAATACCATACGGTAAACACCACGATCAACGCCTGGATAAGACCAAGCTTGCCCGCGTCCAGTATTTCCGAGAAAATAATGCGCGTACCGAGAAGCACCAGCCCGATCTTAACAAACATCTCGGCATTTAAGACTGATCTGAACCACGCAGGCAGCGTGAACAAATTACCGATCAGCAGCCCGATGGACAAGCTGAAGATGACAGCTTCGAGATTCAGGGAACGGATCGCACCATTTCCCTCCAGAAGCAATGCTATCACGGTGATCACGTACAGGACGGGAAAAACTCTCAGCGACGCCCTGACGGGCTTATTCGTTATGATCGCCGCCAAAACGGAAAAGACAAACACGAGCGCGAACTGGTAAAAGATCCGAAGCAGATTTCCCGAGGCAAATATCGTGGTTGAGAGATCCTCAATACTGTTCCATTTGTATACAGGAGCGGGGATGATCACTCCCGCGAGGAATAGAAAGATGATAATAAAACCGAGTACAACAACCGCCCAATCTTCATCCAGCGTCAGTCTGGACTTTTCAGCAGTGCGGGGCAGTTCTTTGGAAGCAGTAGCAGACATAGGAGCATATTAAGGTTGACAAAATAACCCGCCTCATTGATGTTTGCAACCAATAGGTGACATTCAGCCAGCCACGGTTATCAGCGGACGTCCGCAGTGTCACTTCCTCCCGAATACATCCTTTAATGCTCTGTCGGCGGCCCGGACGCCACACATTCCGTGAACGCCGCCACCGGGAGGAGTCGACGACGAGCAGATGTAAATTCCTTTTGCGGATGTCCTGTAAGGGGATAGTCGCAATGCGGGCCGCGTAAAGATCTGGCCGATGTCACTGACTCCGCCATTGATATCGCCCCCGATGTAATTCGGATTGTACGCCTCCATCTCAGTGGCGTTAAAGGTGTTGCGCGCCAGTATTCTTTCGCGAAAACCCGGAGCGAAGCGCTCGACCTGCTTTTCAATCCGCTCTGTCATGTCAACGGAAGAGCCATGCGGAACGTGACAATATCCCCATGCTGTATGTTTTCCCGCTGGCGCTCTCGATGGGTCAAAGAGACTCTGCTGCGCGAACAGAACAAACGGTCTGTCGGGATGTTTTCCATCCCATATCATCTGCTCTGCTGCCGCGATCTCCTCATATGTATTTCCGAGATGCACGGTTCCGGAATGCCTGCACGCCTCCGCAACAAAGGGAGTCTCGCCGTCGAGCGCCCAGTCCACTTTGAAGACACCCATGCCATACCGATATCTGGCGAGCTGCCACTTGTAAAGCGATGAAAATTTATGTCCGGCGATTTCCAGCAATTGCCGCGGAGACACATCAAACAACACGGCATGAGCCGAAGGGATCTGGTCCATTGACCGCACCATTACGTTGGTCTCGATCTTGCCGCCGAGTGACTTGAAATAGGAGCCCAGCGAATCTGCTATTGCCTGCGACCCGCCCCGTGGAAAGGGCCACCCTCCGTGATGACCCGTAATCAACAAGACGAGTGCGATCGCCGATGTGGCGATGTTCGTCAGCGGTTGTATTGAATGCGCGGCCACCCCGGCCCATAACGCTTTCGCTTCCGGTGTGGTGAATTTCTTTGACAGGTACTGGGCGGGAAGAATCGCCTGCATCCCGAATCGCGCAAACGCAACCGGATTGGCCGGGAAGCAAAGAGGACCGAGTAC
>CBFGXV010000354.1:0-4131 GCA_965652755.1 uncultured Chryseosolibacter sp.
CCGCCCATATTGCGAATGTCCTGTTCGCCAGACATGCCATGGATGACGCTTCCTGCGCCGAGAAACAAAAGCGCTTTGAAGAATGCGTGCGTGGTCATGTGGAACACGCCGCTCGTATATGCGCCGAGCCCGAGCGCGAGGAACATCAACCCAAGCTGACTGACCGTGGAATAGGCAAGAACTTTTTTGATATCGTTCTGGGCGACGGCGATGGTGGCAGCCAGCAAGGCCGTTGAAAGACCGATGATGACAATGAGATCAAGTGTAAAAGGAGAAAGTGTGTACAAAATGTTGTTGCGTGCAACCATGTAGACGCCTGCGGTCACCATGGTAGCTGCGTGGATCAAGGCGGACACTGGTGTGGGACCTGCCATCGCATCCGGTAACCATGTGTAAAGCGGGATCTGTGCGCTCTTGCCAATGGCGCCGACGAACAACAAGATGGTGATGGTTGTCAGAACTCCTGAACCCGACGTTAATTCGGCGGCTTTCCCGAAAACATCATCATACGACACTGAACCGAATTGCATGAAGATGACGATCACGCCAAGGATCAGGCCGACATCGCCGATCCGGTTCATGATAAATGCTTTCTTTGCGGCATTGTTGTATTCCGTATTCTTAAACCAGAAACCAATGAGGAGATACGAACAGAGACCAACACCTTCCCAACCCACGAACATCAGCAGGTAGTTTGAGCCCATTACCAGAAGCAGCATGAAGAAGATGAACAGGTTCAGGTACGCGAAGAACCGGTTGTATCCTTCATCGCCGTGCATATATCCCGAAGAATACACGTGAATCAGGAATCCGACGCCGGTAATGATGAGCATCATGAGGATGCTAAGCGGGTCGACAAGGAAAGAGAATGAAACAGAAAGGTCTCCTGCTGCGAACCACTCGAACGCCGTGTAATTTATCGAGGGCTGATCCGCTCCCAGAGAAAAAAACAAAACAACGGAGAGTACAAAGGAAAAGAGAACGGATGAACATGCTACAAGGGCGGCCAGCCACTGACGCAGCTGTTTGTTGAGGAGGGCGATCAACAAAAATCCTGCGAGCGGTGCGAGCGGTATAAGGCCAACGATCAGATCCATCACCATTTAAGTTTATTCAGTACATTAATATCCGTGCTTCGGGTGTTGTGGTAGATGACGATCAGTATCGCAAGTCCTACGGCTACCTCGGCGGCGGCAACTGCCATGACAAAAAATACGAAGACCTGTCCGGCTCCGTCATTGTGATAGTTCGAGAATGCAACCATCAACAGGTTTACAGCATTCAGCATCAATTCAATGCACATGAAAATCACGATGGCATTTCTTCTATATAGGACGCCCAATACGCCAATCACAAAAAGCGCGGTGCTCAGCCAGATATAATAGTTCAGGGGTATGCCCTGGATCGCCTGGCTTACGGAATCATTCATTTGTAAACTGTTTTACATTCTGGATTTTCGCAACGTCGTCTTTTGACATGCCATTGGCGCCCTTTGCTTGCTGGCGAGCTTCTTTGACGGGTGTTTTGCCGAGCATTACAGCGCCTACCATTGCCGCGAGCAACAGCACCGATACGATCTCAAAGGGCAGCAGGAATTCGTTGAACAGCATTTTGCCGAGATTCTTCACCAAGCCGATCTCCGTGTTCACGCCCAGTTGCAGCTGTTCGGCTTCGGCGCCCTTCAGGGCTGCAACAAATACCAGCATCAGGAGACCTCCGGAAATGATCGCGGTGATCTTGTAGACAGCCTCCTTCTGAGGCTCGGTGTCCTTGTTAAGATTCAGCAGCATGATCACATAGAGAAACAGGACCATGATTGCGCCGGCATACACGATAATGTGCACGGCAAAAAGAAATTCGGCACTCAGTATGAGGTAATGTCCTCCTACGCAGAAAAAGGTAATGACAAGATAGAGGACGCTGTAAATGGGATTTTTCGAAAACACCACCATCAGCGCGCTCAGCACAGCGAGAAATGAGAGAAAGTAAAAAACGTATAAAGTCACAATACTTGTATGGGTTACCTCAATTCGAATGCAAACCTATATTATTTTAAAAAACTTCCCGAAAGTTTTTTCTTCCGGGAGGCTTAATCAGGTCATTTGTTGTGCGCGAAACGCTTGTTTTGCTTGAACTCGAGTACAGCGGGTGTCTGTCGTTTGGTGACATCGATCCGCTCGTCAACTGGCTCAACCAGTTTGTCCTTGCCGTAAATAAATTCCTCCCTTGTAAATTCCGTGGGTACAAGCCGGTCGGTAAGGAAAATGGCCTCTTTCGGGCAGGCTTCTTCGCACAAGCCGCAGAATATGCAACGCAGCATGTTGATCTCGTAGCGGGAGGCATAGCGCTCTTCGCGGTAGAGATGTTCCTCGCCTTTCTTGCGTTCCGCCGCGGTCATTGTGATCGCCTCTGCCGGGCATGAAACTGCGCACAATCCACATGCGGTGCAGCGCTCCCGTCCCTGGTCGTCGCGCTTCAGCACGTGCTGTCCGCGCCATACATCGCTGAACTCGCGCGTCTTTTCCGGGTATTTAACCGTTGCTTTTCTTTTGAAAAGGTGTTTGAGTGTAATGAGTGCGCCGCCAATAATGGCCGGCAGATAGATCCTTTCCGCAAAGGTCATCTCCTTCTTCACAACGACTTTTGATCTTCCGCTTAAAGATTCCATAGCTTTCTAATCCATTAATATCATTACCACGCCTGTTACCAACATATTCACGATCGCGAGAGGAATGAGGCCTTTCCATCCAAGATTCATCAACTGATCATAGCGGAACCTTGGAAGTGTCCACCGGATCCACATGAAAAAGAAGATGAAGAAAAATATTTTAATAAATAATCCGATCGTCCCGATGATCGTGATCGCATTCTGACTTAGTCCGAGGTCGTTCATGAACGGGAAGTTATATCCACCGAAGTACAGGGTTGCCATCACCGCTGAGGAGACGAACATGTTGATATATTCGGCAAAAAGATAAAAGCCCAGCTTCATACTGCTGTACTCTGTATGATAACCGCCGACAAGTTCCGTTTCCGTCTCGGGCAGGTCGAAGGGCATGCGGTTGCATTCTGCGAAGGCGCAGATTATGAATATCATAAAGCCCACTGGCTGGTACACGATATTCCACATGTTCCAATCGCCGCCCACGCCGCCTCCCTGCATGACGGTGATCTCCTTCATGCTGAGGGTTCCCGTGACCATGATGAGGGCAATGATCGACAGCCCCATAGCCAGCTCGTAGCTAATCATCTGCGCAGAGGCGCGGATGGCTCCAAGCAGGGAGAATTTGTTGTTGGATGCCCATCCACCGATCATAATGCCATAGACACCGATCGATACCACGGCAAAAACATAGAGGATACCGATATTGATATCGGCGATCTGAAGGCTGTACTGGACACCATTGATCTCAAGCGATCCGCCCCAGGGAATTACAACTCCCGCCATCAGGGCCGTTATCATCGCGATACACGGGCCGAGTATAAACAGTGTCTTGTTCGAAACATTCGGGATGATTTCCTCCTTCATGAAGAACTTGATGCCGTCTGCGAGCGGTTGGAGGATCCCGAACGGTCCTGCGCGATCAGGGCCCACGCGATCCTGGATAAACGCCGCTACCTTCCGCTCAAAGTAAGTTGAGTACATCGCGATGAGCAGCGTGATCCCGAAGATGGCGGAAACGAGGATAAGCTTGTAGATCAGGAAGTCGCTCATGAAGATATATTGTTGGATTCATTTAATCTCTTGCCTTCCTGAAACTTCAGCTGGCGTTCAACATCGCGTTTCAATTTCGGCAGGTCGATGCGCTCGTAATGGTTTTGCGAGATCACGGAGCTGCGCTCGATATGACGGGGTCCTTCGACTACCCAGTGCTTAATGACTTTTCGGGAAACATGATCGACGTATGTCCTGTCGGCGCATTGACTGATAAAACATTCCGCTTCAAGAGCCGCGTGTGGTTTACCAAACCCCTCGACGCGCACCGCGATTGTCCGAAGTGCTGCGGCAAAGTTGTGCTTTGGGCGAAAGGCGAAGTTCTGCAGATCGCATTCTCCGGCCTGATCGCAGATAGGACAATCGAGCGGGTGATTCAGGAGCAGGAATTCGACGACGCCTTTGCGCGCTTCAAG
>CBFGXV010000355.1:0-4130 GCA_965652755.1 uncultured Chryseosolibacter sp.
GAACGAGTCCGCCTATCGGGTGTTAAAGAATTACGGCAATATGTCCTCACCTACCATACTGTTTGTTTTGAAGGAAATTATCGGGAGGCTGAATGGCGCAGTAGACGGAGAACGGATCCTTGCCGTTGCGTTCGGTCCGGGGTTGACACTGGAAAGTATGGTGCTGAGAATTGAAAATAATCTTTGATATGCCTGATCTTTCCGCGCGTGCCACGGACCTCGAGATAATGGATGACCTGCATGTCAGCGGGCCGGATCTGGATCAGGCGCTTATTGAACTTGATGGGATCAACTTCCTCCTTGGTGGTAACTACGTTACACTGAATGCAGTGACTCAGGTATTGGGCAGAGGATCGCCCTCCGTCAAATATGTTCTCGCAGACCTCGGTTGCGGAAGTGGCGACATCCTGCGGCGCATTCGCACGCTGATGAACAAGAGGAATATTGATGCCTCGCTCACAGGGTTCGATGCAAATCCCAATGTCATAAAATTTGCAGTAGCTGAAACACCTGCAAGCTGCAGGATCGAGTTTGAGGCGATGAACATTTTTTCTGAGGAATTCCGCAGCCGCAGGTTTGATATTGTTACCGCTACCCTGTTCTTTCACCACTTTACAAGCAGTGAACTGATCGGATTCTTCAAAGGATTGAAGGAACAAGTATCGATGGCGATGATCATCAACGACATTCACAGGCACTGGTTTGCCTATTACGCGATTAAGTGGCTGACCCGGATATTTTCCCGGTCGGAGATGGTCAAACATGACGCTGCGGTTTCCGTAGCCCGGGCGTTCACAAAGGCTGAGCTGGAAAATATACTCCGGCAGGCTGGTCTTCGGAGATTCCGTATCAAATGGTGTTGGGCTTTCAGATGGCAGGTGATCGTGTGGTTTTAAGATATCGGCGCCCACTTGCATCCGCACTTTGTGAATTGGGCAGTGACACAGGCTGCAGGCCGTGGATCATCGGCACTTAGAAAAATGGCACAATTTTTCGTAATTCGTTGTAAAATCCAAAAGCCATGAAACCCTGCTTCTTCTTGTTTGTATTGTTTTTCGTCATTGGATGCTCGCAAAGCCCGATGGGAAAAAAAGTCAGAGAACCCTTTCGCGGGAATGCATATGAATCGAATAACCGTTTTTTCCGCGCAACAGGAAAGGGCGAAAGCTCACAGGATAACATCGCGCGTGGTAAGGCCGACATTGAAGCGAAGTCGATGCTTGCGGGTCAGGTGAACACAACGATGAAACAAGTAGCCGATCAATATCTCGGCCAGACGGAGAATGCAGATGCGGCGGATGTAGCTGATAAGTTCCAGAGCCTGGTAAGGCAGGTGATGAATACAGATATTGCCGACCTTCGCAAGATCGGCGAGCAGAAATACTTCAATGAAAAGGAAGGCAGGTACACGGTTTTCATCGCTTATGAGATCAAGAAGAACGCCATGCTGCGTTTTATGAAAAAGCAGGCCAGAGCAGACAAGACGGTAAATGAAAGGCAGCGGGCTCTCATTGAGAAGATCATCGATGAGGAAATAGAAAAGGCTGATGCGGCCGATGTGGAATAGGTTATAAAACTTTTTGGAGTGCCCTTGGCGATGGGGCTTTCTCATTTGTTCTGCCGCAGGTCACGACCCCACAGGGCATCCCGTACATCGCTTTGCAATCCGGCGGATTTATTGAAATCTATGGGATGGATGGCTCGTTTTTTTAAAGATTGCTAATAAATTGCGGTCAGCCCGGTTATGGTACGTGTATATACGCTTAATAATGGAAGAATAGAGCAGTTTAAAAACCCTGCTCTTAATGATATTACGCGCTACGAAAACCTGTTGTGGATAGACCTCCAGTCGCCCACCTCCCAGGAGAGGGAATATATCGAACAGAAGTTCAGCATCGAGTTTTTCACTTCCCAGGAGGTTCAGGAAATTGAAAGCAGTTCGCGATTCTTCGAAACGGAGGAGACCCTGGAGATCAACCTGGGATTTGTATCAACGGATGTTGAGCTTTCGGTTCAAAACGTGACGTTCATCCTGAAGAGTCATATTCTCTTTACGTATCGCCAGGGTGATGTAAAAACGTTTGCCGAGGCCGTGCGGCGGCTGAAAACAATGAGCACTGAAACGAAGGATCACGGTCTCGATGTCTTCCTGACGATTCTCGAGACCAGAATTGATGGCGACGCTGACTTGATTGAGAGCATCAACAGGCGTGTCAACCATGTCAGTAAAAGTCTGATCTCCCAAAAATCCCTGAAGGAAGATCTGCTGCTCGGCATCGCCCAGCTGCAGGAAAATGTCATGATACTTCATCAGGCAATTACGGAGAAGCAACGGGTGGTGAGCTCGCTTATCCGGATCCCTGAATTTAACCGGCTGGGCAATGAACGGCTTACGATCATCATTCGCGACATAGCATCGCTGCTCCAGCATTCGCAGTTCAGTTCGCAGCGACTCGAATATTTGCAGAACACATTCCTGGGTCTGGTGAACATCGAGCAGAACCAGGTTATCAAGATCTTTACTGTTGTAACCGTGGTCTTTATGCCTCCAACGCTGATCGCCAGCATCTATGGAATGAACTTCGAGCATATGCCCGAGCTCGAATGGATGGCTGGGTATCCGGTAGCCCTGGGGTTAATGATCCTGTCCTCGATGGTTTTCTTATGGTATTTCCGGAGAAAAAAATGGTTGTGATCTTCTTCCCATACGTTGTCAAGGAAACTGAAACATATCGCCATCTGCGGGAATATCGGAAGCGGGAAAACAACACTGACCGAGAAATTGTCGAAGCATTACGGTTGGATCCCCCTGTATGAGTCGGTAGAAAAGAATCCGTATCTGGAGGATTTCTATGAAGACATGACCAGATGGGCTTTTAACCTCCAGGTGTATTTTCTCAATACGCGCTTTCGCCAGATCAGCGACATCCAATCGAATAATGTAACAACAATCCAGGATCGAACCATCTACGAAGACGCCTACATTTTCGCGGCGAACCTTTACAAAAGCGGGCACATCTCAGAGCGTGATTACGCCAGCTACCTCGACATCTTCAACTCGATGATCGGATTCATCGATCCGCCGGATCTGCTGATATACCTCAAGGCAGACATACCCAAGCTTGTGGCTCAGATACAAAAACGTGGACGGCCATACGAAGACGCGATGCGCATCGACTATCTGAAGAATCTCAATAAGCACTATAAACGATGGATCGAAGGGTACTCCGAGAGCAGGTTACTGGTGATAGATATCAATAACCTCGACTTTGTTTCAAACATTGAAGACTTCGCTTTTATCGTTGACAAGATCGAATTGGAGCTTCACAGTCTGTTTGATTAGAGCAGACCAGGACACTTCCTTAGTGGTTGGTCCACAAGATTGCATGAACAGATACTGCGTATTGTGGATTGTATGAAATGATAGAGTCACAGTTTGCTTAAATCAGCGATAGAATTTATATTCCTATGATTTTACCCGTCTGACTGCGTTCATCTCCAAATGCTGAATACCTCTATGCGGACTAATACCATTGATATCAAGGCTGGAAAACTCTTTCCGTTTCATTTTCTTATTCTTGGGTGCATCCTGCTTTTTGCCGGAGCGATTGTCGCCGTTAATTACCCCATAGCCACAGCGATCCTGGTCCCTCTCGGGTTGTTGATCGTCACGGCGTATCAAGGGACTGAAATTGATACGGGTGCAAAGACTTTCAGGGAATACAATTCCTTTCTTTTTATCAAGTCAGGCAAGAAAATAAAATACAAGACCCTGGAAGGGGTTTTTATCCATCGGGCTAAGATCAGTCAGAAGATGTTCACTCCGCGAACGATGAATTCGTCAACGTTTACGCATGTTGAGTATAATGCGTACCTGAAGACCGATCGGGAAAAGATTTTTTTGACTTCCGGCAGGAATAAGATGAAACTGCTGGAAAGGGTGCGGAGCATCGCGGCAGCTCTGAACACTTCGGTTGCCGATCACGCGGTATTTCCCTAAGGTATTCGCGACCAATTTCTAAATTGGTGGATGGATAGTATCTTGCCATCCAAAATTTTTGCTTGATAGAGCTTTTCGGTTTTGTATTCTCCTGCCTTTGCCAGACCCTCAACGGTCTTCAATCTCTTTA
>CBFGXV010000356.1:0-4129 GCA_965652755.1 uncultured Chryseosolibacter sp.
ATGGCAGTCTGTACGTCTTTTGGAGTCTTGAAGAAACCTTCCGGAGCCAATAGTCTTACCGGTTTTTCCTCGAGGTCTGCACAACTGAGAAAGCAACCCAGAAAGGTCACGATCACTATTTTGTTAAGTATATTTTTCATGTGGTTAATACTTTAAATCAGCCAATTTTAAAATCCGATGTTGAGACCAACTGTGTACGATTTAGCATTCGGGTAGCTACCGTAGTCAAGTCCCAGGTTTCTGTTGCTGTCCGTAGCGCTTTCGGAACGATAGTTTACTTCAGGATCATATCCCTCATAATCTGTAATGGTCAGGATGTTCTGCGCGCTGACATAGATCCTGAATTTGTTGATACCCGCTTTTTGAAGGAGGCTGGCGGGAAGGGTGTAACCCAGGGCCAGGTTCTTGAGTCGCACAAAGCTTCCGTCGTAGATCCACCTTGTGGACACACGCCGGGTTCTTCCGAGGCTGGCCTTGGGAACATCGGTGTCTGTGTTCGCAGGTGTCCAGCGGTCGAGTGCTACGGTCGTGGCATTGTTGATGCCTGAAAGCAGGTTTAGTTCCATCAGCGTGTAGCTGAGGATGTCATTTCCCTGAGAGCCCTGAAAGAAAATATTCAGGTCGAAATTCTTAAAAATGACATCATTGTTCCATCCCCAGATAAAATCCGGATTCGGATTTCCGATGATGGTCTGGTCGTTGGCGTTCAGCGCTCCGTCGGGAGCACCTGTCAGATTCCCATTAGCGTCCCTTCCGTCGATGTCGCGGAATTTTTCACCGCCTGCGACCTGCTCAAATCCACCACCGGGAATGAAGTCGTCGCCTTCCTGATATACACCGTCGTAAATCCAGCCGAAGAACGTTCCAACCGGTTCGCCCTCGCGCAGGATCTGGGTATTGCCAAGTCCCACCAGGTGGCCTGGTCCTGAGCCGTATTGAATGTCATTGCCCTTGGGCAGCGAAAGTACCTTGTTCCGGTTAGCGGAGAAGTTCACATCCATGTCCCACTTCACATCGCTGTCAGTGTTTCTGGAGGACAACGTCAGTTCAATGCCCCTGTTCTCCACTTCGCCAATGTTTTTCAGCTGGTTGGTGTAACCGGAATACTGCGGAAGTTCGACATTGAACAACAGATCCGACGTTACCATGCGGTAATATTCCGCGGTGAGGCTTATCCGGTCATTGAACAAACCAATATCGGTTCCGATGTTAAGCTGCGTGGTGGTTTCCCATGTCAGATCGTTGTTGGCTACGGTAGTCGGCCTGACTGCATTTACGGTCTGGCCATTGATCACAGTAAAGACTGGAGAGAATTTCGCCAATGTCTGGTAGGGACCGATCGCCTGGTTTCCGGTCACGCCATAACTGACGCGCCATTTCCAGAAGCTGATTGCGTCGACATCACCCATGAAGGATTCGTTCTTCATGTTCCAGGCGAATGCGCCGGAGGGGAAGAAAGCCCATTTGTTGTTTCTGCTGAAGTTGGATGAGCCGTCATAGCGCGCATTCAGCGTGAACATGTATTTGTCATTGAGCGAGTAATTCAACCTTCCATAATAAGAAGAGATCTGCCATTCGGTGAGTCCCGAGTACGGAGGCTGCCAGAGTGATGATCCGCCAAGGTTCCAAAACGAAAATGCGTCAGAGAGGAAGTTTTGCGCTTCCGCGCCCCAGCTCTCGCTCGAGGAAGTCTGGTATGAATAACCTGCCATCGCTGTCAGGATACCTGTTCCGATATTTTTGTTATACGTCAGGTAGTTTTCATTCAGGAACTGCGTGGACTTGGCGCCTTCTACAATGCCCCAGCCGCCGACGTTCCGGCCTTCAGTCAAGGTCGTCGGTGAATATGATCCGTTCCGACGGTTGTTTATGGTTGCGCCGAATGAAGTTCTGAATTTTAGGTCTTTGAGAATAGCGTACTCTCCAAAAACGTTGGCCTGGAACCGGTCACTGATCGATTCATTCTCAAGTTCGGTTGCAACGGCATATGGGTTGTCGTGCGGATCATTCAGTCGCGCTGTCGTGTACGTGCCATTCGGTTTGTAGATACCCTGGTCGGGTTCGAACTTGAAGGCAGATGCGACGACACCAGGAGTGAGGCCGCCTGACCCTTCCTGCGTCCTCACGCCATTCGACGTGTTGCGCCGTGCGAACAGGTTAAGACCGATATTGAGTTTGTCATTTGCTTTTACCGTGATGTTGCTCGTCAGGGAGAAGCGGTCATAGTCCGAGTTGATAATGACACCCTTCTGATCAAAGTATGCGCCTGACAGATAATAACTTACGCTTTCATTACCGCCGGAAAATGAAAGCTGATAGTTCTGGATGCCCCCGCGGCGAAAGATCAGATCCTGCCAGTCTGTGTTAAAACCCGCCGGCTGGAATCCGGGCCGCGCTTCGGTGATGTAGTCGGTGAACTGTTCAGCGTTGAGCAGGTCCAGGCGGTTGATCTCTTCCTGTGAAGAATAAGATGTGTTGAAACTGATCTGCGTCTTTCCTGGCTTGCCTTTTTTGGTGGTTACCATGATGACGCCGTTTGCGCCACGCGATCCGTAAATGGCTGTTGCGGATGCATCCTTAAGAACTTCGATAGACTCAATGTCCTCAGAGGGAGGAACCGCCCCGCCGACCAGACCATCAACAACGAAAATAGGATCACTGCTTGCGTTGATGGATGTGCCGCCGCGAATCCTGATCTTCATGGTCGATCCTGGAGCTCCATTATTGGCCGTGATGTTCACCCCCGCGGCGCGTCCCTGCAGTGATTGAACTGCATCGATTGCAGGATAGGCCGTGAGTTCTTCTGCTTTCACGGAGGAAACTGCTCCTGTGAGATCGCTTTTCTTCACCGTTCCATATCCGACAACTACAACTTCGTTCAATGTGCGGAAATCAGGCTCCAACTGGATGTTAAAACTCGTCTTATTCCCAACAGGTACCTCCTGGGTTGTATAACCGATAAAGCTGAATACGAGAACGGAATTCTCACCCATGACAGATAAGGCAAAGTTGCCGTCTACATCCGACGTTGTACCGTTGGTTGTTCCCTTTTCGAGGATGTTCGCTCCGGGCAATGCCTCACCGTTTTCGTCGGTGATCTTTCCACTTACTTCCACAGCGAAATATGCATTTGACTTTTCCGTCACTAGGGTCTCTTCTTTCGACGCGGTAGTGTGGCCTGGCTTCAATATTATCCGGTTACCCCGGACTTCGTAAGCAATCTCTCCCTGGAAAATACTTTCGAGGACATCGGAAAGATTCCTGTTCCTGAAATCAATGGATATTTCCCGGCCGACATTCACCACAGCAGAACTGTACGTGAAACGCACCTGAGCCTTTCTTTCGATCTCCGAAAGCACTTTCTTTATCTCTTTGTCACTTGCCTTGACAGAGATCTTATGCGACAAAACTTCCTGACCCTTCAAATCAGAAGCGATGGAGCAGACGGCGAACACCGTAAGAATCAATGCCTGGGTCAGTACAATTTTCATAAAAACAATAAGGAAACCTTGAATAGGTTTATAGGTATTCATATCTTGATTAGTTTTTGTTTAACAAGAGCAAAAGCACGTAGTAAACTCCCTTGGAGCTTGCTATTCAGGCCGGTGATGCGCCAACATCATCGGCCTTCCATTCGGGTCAGGTAGAGTTCTTCATCGTTGATCCGGTTTTAAACTACATCCCTTACTTTCAATTGTTATTCGGCGATCCACAACCTTGTATGTGGCTCCAATAGCGGTGCAGATGACATCAACCCTGTCGTATAAACCTTCTTCAAAAAAACTCGACGTGAGTACACACCCCGAGAGATCCTCCATCCTGAAAACGATATCAACATCGTAGCTTTTCATCAGGGCTAACAGGACATCGGAAACGGGTGTTTCCTCAAAATGCATTTCGGCAACATTTGTCCGCTCTTCCTTTAACCTTGCAACCGGTACGTTCTGCGTGGCAACGATATCTGTTCTCTGGTCGTATATCGCCTCGTGGTTCGGCGTTATAACCGTTTTCTTGTGCGCCGTACTCCTGGAATAAACGGTGACCTTGCCGGTTTTGACAGTTACAGTGATTTTTCCGTCGTCGCCCCGGGCGCGAAGTTCAGCGTGAACGGCGCGATGGCTGCGTAGTC
>CBFGXV010000357.1:0-4115 GCA_965652755.1 uncultured Chryseosolibacter sp.
ATTTTGCCGGAAAGAATTAAGGGGCATTTTGGATGAGGATGCGCTGGACGCGGCGTGTTTCGCCATCGTCAATTACGAGTGTATAAAGGCCATCTCTTATACCCTGGAGAAGCATTCGTTGGCGGTTCAGGCCGGCTAGGGCATTGACCTTCTGAACAAACACCTGGCGCCCGAGGCCGTCCGCAACCGTGATTTGCAAAACGCCAGAGCTTTGAGAGATCCATTCAACATTCAGTTCGTCTTTAACTGGATTGGGGTGGGCAGAAAATGTATGTAGTTTGTTTTGGAGGTCTTTGCACATCCAGTTTCCGGAAGGCGTTACATCGCCATTAAGGTCTAGCGTGACACACAGGTACGGGAGGCTTTTTACGTCCGCGATCGAAGTACTAAGGAGATAATTATATTTGGACGAAGGGAAGATCGACTCCTCCACGACCTGTTGCAAAGACAATTTCCCCCCAAAGTCGATCGTGATAGGCAAAGATCTTAAGATCGTGTTACCCTTATTATTTACGGTAATGATAAGTTTCGCCGAGCCGTCAGAATTCGGAAGAACACTAATGACCTCGATTTCCACGTCCGGCATAGGCAAGAAGGTCGTAATGGTTTTCGTAAGCGAACTTTCACACTGTTCTGCGTTATAGGAGGTCAAGGTCACATCGAATGAACCGTGCCCGACAAACGTGTGCACCGGAGATATTTCCTCGGTTATCCTGCCCGTTTCGTCCGCGAATTCCCAATGAGAATAGGCACTTTGTGATGAAAGGTTGGTGAATTGAACTTCAAGCGGGTAAGCTCCTGATTCGGGAGATGCAGTGAACGCAGCCTGCGGAGAGGGAAAGATCTGAACTTCCTTTGTTTTCTGATACGTGCATCCCGACTGTGCTGTTACACGCAGGGTGACATTTACACTTCCGGTTCGGGTAAATAAATGCGTTTCCCGGGAAGAGCCGGTCGTTAATCCCGTTCCGAAGTCCCACTGCCGGCTCATCACTGGATCAATACCAGTAGTGACATCGGTAAACAACGTTTCATCATTGACGCAGTTTTTTATCACAGAAAAATCAGGCCATAGCGTTTCCGGCACATGAACAATCGATGCAGTTAGCCGGCCATACATAGCTGAAGCTCACCGACAAATAAAATGGGTTGATATGTGGCAGCAGCATCGCTCGCGCATGACCTTGGCAATCCTCCATTCGGGCACGCGGGTGAAGATTCAATATCAGATTTTTTTCTCCACCACCCCGGCGGAATACGATTCCGGCAACATGTAAGCCCGGCTGAGTGGCAAGACTTGATTCGGTTTGAAGGAAATGCACAGGGTTTTCGGATTCTGACATCGGTAAACAACGTTTCATCATTGACGCAGTTTTTTATCACAGAAAAATCAGGCCATAGCGTTTCCGGCACATGAACAATCGATGCAGTTAGCCGGCCATACATAGCTGAAGCTCACCGACAAATAAAATGGGTTGATATGTGGCAGCAGCATCGCTCGCGCATGACCTTGGCAATCCTCCATTCGGGCACGCGGGTGAAGATTCAATATCAGATTTTTTTCTCCACCACCCCGGCGGAATACGATTCCGGCAACATGTAAGCCCGGCTGAGTGGCAAGACTTGATTCGGTTTGAAGGAAATGCACAGGGTTTTCGGATTCTGGACAAAGAACAATACGGACTCAAATTAACTTACGCGTGCCTCGGGGCATTTACGAAATACCCTTGTCCGTCTTTTTTACCAGAGCGGGATGGAAACAGGAAAAGCCAGAAAAAATTTGGTTTTTTTCAATCGGAAAAGGAAGCCTTTCAGGACGTAGCGACAGATCTCGGCCTGACTCCGATGCGAGACAGCTGGTGCCGCCACCCTCTTACGTTCCTGGTTGAAGCCGCAGACGATATCTGTTACAGCATCATCGATCTGGAGGATGGATGCCGTCTTGGACTAGTCCCGTTCTCAGATACGGTGGAGTTATTATCGACGATCCTCGGAGACAAGCTCGATAAAAAGAAGCTGGACAACAACGAAAGTCTCAATGAGAAACTCGGGGTTCTCCGGGCTATGGCCATCGGTGAGCTGATTGATTCTGCCACAGAAATTTTTCTTGCCCATGAAAAACAGCTCCTTGATGGCAGTTTTGACCAGGCATTGACCGACCTTTCGAAATTCAAGGGCCCCCTTAAAGAGATTAGCAGGGTCTCCGTTCAACTGATCTACCATGCCAAACACGTTGTGGAAATAGAGGCCTCCGGGCATCAGATCCTTCCAGGGTTACTGGAGGAGTTCACGGAAACGGGTATACACCTGATCCATAAGAAGAACTCGCGTAAATACGACAACCTCCGGCTGCTATTACCGTCGGAGATCGCCACATCCATTTCAGGGCGGCCAGGCGACAATTATCACATGCTGAGGAACATTATAGATTTTATTTCCGGCCTTACCGACCGTCATGCACTTTCGCTGTACCGGAAGATCAAGGGAATAAGTTTATGATTACATTAGCGGATTAAAGATGATGAAGCGACCGGTGAATTTGCCCCGCCCGGCTGAGATATGAACTTGCCAATTTTTAAAAATATCATCTTCCTGATCGTTGGTCTTATCAGCGTCCTGCTGGTTACTAACGTGGTGCTGACTTATTATAACAATGACATCATCAAGGAGAATCATGACATCCAATCCCAGGTGGAGCGGGTGAAGCTGTATTATGATGAGATCGGAAAGTCTGTTATCCATTCCATCGATATCGGGCTCAGGGGATACTATATCGTTCGGACACCGGAGTTTGTCGCACCCATGGACAATGCGATCAGCGTCAAGGATAGTGTATTATTGAAGATCGAAGAAAACCTGCGGGTGCTGAATTATGACGACCCTGCCTATGAGATCTTTAAGGATTCCCTGAATACCTATACCGAATATTGCTTCAAGTTAAAAGAACTGCTCATTGATAATCGCGATGATGAATTCAGAAGAATATTCCGGGCGGACAAAGGCGCGCATCTCTGGTGGCAATACCTTCAACTGGAGAACAATATCGCGAAGCATCTTAATTCCGTGGATAGCGTCGCTCAGCGAAAGTACGAATCGGCCTTACAGAGAAATCAACTCATACAGATCATCCTGCTTGTGATCTGTGTACCCACGCTTCTTTTCACGGCGATCTATACCCGGAAGGCATTCAAGCTTTCGGAAATGGTGAGAAATGCGGAAGGAGAAAAAAACAGGATCCTCAGCGAACAAAACCAACTGCTAGAACGGAAAGTCGTTGAGCGAACGCAGGAGATCCTGACGCAGAACTCAGAGATCACTTCGCAGAACGAGGAGCTGAAGATGCACCAGGAAACTCTATCGCTTCAGAACAAACAACTGCAGGACGCACAACAAATAATCAAAGACCAGAG
Organism: uncultured Chryseosolibacter sp.; assembly: GCA_965652755.1. Lineage (GTDB taxonomy): Bacteria > Bacteroidota > Bacteroidia > Cytophagales > Cyclobacteriaceae > Chryseosolibacter. The sequence goes on from CBFGXV010000357.1 coordinate 3,411, forward strand.
TGCAAAGATCCAGTCATTGAACGATCATCTCAAGATTGAAGTCGACAACAGGACGCAGGAGTTGCAAAAAACAAATCAGGAGCTCATTGAACATAATAATCAGCTGGAGCAATTTGCTTTTATTGCCGCGCACAATCTTCGCGCTCCATTGACACGTGTGCTGGGGCTGGCCAACCTTATTCAGATGGGCGAAACCGAAGAGGATAAACAAACTGCGCTAGACAAGCTGATCTCTTCGACTCATGACATGGACCAGGTCGTAAAGGATCTGAACGCAATTCTAAACATCAAGCGACACACCGGCAACTTCAGCGAAGTCGATTTGAATGAATCTCTGACGCGCACAAAAAGGATCCTCGAAAAAGAAATAGAGGACACCGGAACAAGGATCATCAATAATTTCAGCGAAGCTGACCGCGTCTACGCGATCGCGCCGTATGTTGAAAGCATTCTCTATAACCTGATCAGCAACGCCATTAAATACCGCGACCCCGAGCGCTCGCCGCATATCGCGATCAAGACTACGCATGAAAATGAATTTGTGTGTCTCGCGGTGATGGACAACGGCCTGGGCATTGATCTTAAAAAATACAGACAAAATATCTTCAGTCTTTACAAGCGGTTTCACCTTCATGTTGAAGGCAAGGGTCTCGGTCTATATCTTGTCAAAACTCAGATCGAAGCGCTGGGTGGCCGCGTCGAAGT
>CBFGXV010000358.1:0-4114 GCA_965652755.1 uncultured Chryseosolibacter sp.
ACGCCGGAAATTTCCCTCCGGTTGATTTGCATCGAGGATCTGATAATCGTTCGTAAGCGTGCTTGCAGAATATATCACGAGGAATTTTTTGGATTTTGTTTTCGTGATGCCGGTGGAAAAGGTTTCATCCTTTTCGGTATAAACAAGTATATCGTTGGCCGGATCCGTTCCGAGCTTGTGCCGCAGGATCCGGTCCGATCGCAGGGTGAGCGAGTCCTTCATGGTGTAAAAAAAAGTCTTGTTGTCATTCGCCCATGCAACATATCCTTCTGTGTTGGGCACCGGACTGTCAATGATCTTTCCCGACCGGAGGTCTTTCAGGTAAAGGGTGTAACGCCTGCGACTGACGGTATCAACTCCATAGGCTACAAGATTATTATCTTCACTCACCTTGAACCCCCGCACGTGGAAGTAGGAATAACCCTCCGCCATTTCATTTACATTCAACATGATCTCTTCGGGGGAATCAAGTGTGCCTTTTTTCCGGCAGTAGACAGGATATTCCTTGCCACTTTCGTAACGGGTATAGTACCAGTAACCGTTGTCCTTGTATGGAACCGACTCGTCGTCCTGTTTGATGCGACCGACCATCTCCTCATAGAGTTTTTCCTGTAGCTCTTCCGTGTGTTCAAGTTTTGTCTTCAGGTATTCATTCTCGGCGTTGAGGTAATTCAGCACATGCGTAGTCTGTTCGTCTTTTGCAGGCGCATTTTTTTGTTGCTCCGATAACTTCATCCAATAGTAATTATCAACCCGGGTGGCTCCGTGCGCAGTGATTTCGTGTGGGATTTTTGCGGGTGAGGGCGGAGTGATCACTTTGTCCTCACCAGCATTTTTATCCACATTGCAGGAAACGATGATTCCGGACAGGAGTAACAATAGACAGGATTTTTTCATAGGACATTTTTCAGGGAGACAAAGATAATTAAATGCGGTCTGCCATCCGGAAGAAAAAGAAGATGCTAGTCACCCGATGAATGAATTATAACAACTACCGTCGGGCGTTTCATTCGGGGTAAAAAGGATTCAAATCATGCGCCCGCAGATAAACTGTAACGAAAGGCTTTCTGCAGGCGCGCGTTTCAATGTTTTTATTTAGTTTTACGCTTTGACACATGGCAAAAAACACCTATAAATCCAATACGTTCCGGAAGGCTGAGAAGGAAAAGCGCGGCAAGACGCCAGGTCCGGGGATTGGATTTTCTTTTTTGAAGGATCCGCGGTTGAAATTGGCGCTCGGTTTGTTTTTGATTTTTGCCGGGCTATACATGTTTTTCGCGCTCTTTTCCTACATGTTTACCGGCCAGGCCGATTTCAGCGAGGTGGGTAATCATCAGAGTATGAAGAGTATCTTTGAGTCTCTTCGGGAAAAGGAGATCAGCAACTGGCTCGGTCTGTACGGCGCAATCGTTTCGCATTTTCTTATTTTCCGGTGGTTTGGCATCTCTTCATTCCTGATCCCACCGCTTTTATTTCTCACGGGATTCAGGCTTGTGTTCAAGAAGGAGATCATCAGAATCTCATCCTATACCATTTTCGCGTTTTTCTCGATCGTCTGGCTTTGTCTGATGCTCGGGTACATGGTGGAGATTAATCAGGGAGGACACGCGTGGCAGATCCTCGGTGGCGGATTCGGATTGTTACTCGCACAACTGAGTTATGGCATGTTCGGATGGGGTACTTTCCTCATCCTCATTCTGAGCTTGTTTATATTCATTATCTTTTATTTCAACATCACATCCATTCCCGTTTTCCAATACAAAGATCCCAAACCAATGGGTACGGATGCCATCGTAGATGATGAGCCGTTGCTCGCTGGCTCCCGCTATACAGACGACGAGGACAAGTGGGTCGACAAAACGCAACCGGAAGAGGACGACGATGACGACTTTGAGGAGGAGGAAGAGAACATTGAACCTGCACCGGAGATCCGGCCTGTTGCGACTGGTCCGTTGAACCTCGACATTGTGCCCACCGTTCAGCCGAAGAAAGAACCCGTAAAGTCGGAACCTGAGTTTACCATAGAGGAACGGCTCGAGACAGATGCCATCGCTGAGAATCTCGTGGAAGAACACGGCGAATACGACCCGACACTGGAACTCAGCAGCTACAAATTTCCCACGCTGGATCTCCTGAACGAGTACGATTCGGGAAAAGCGGGTGTAACGCAGGAGGAGCTTAACCAGAATAAAGACAGGATCGTCGCGACACTTGTGAATTTCAAGATCGGGATCCAGAGCATTAAGGCTACGATCGGTCCAACTGTCACGCTATACGAAATTGTACCCGATGCCGGCATCAAGATCTCAAGGATAAAGAATCTTGAAGACGACATCGCATTGAGCCTCTCCGCCCTCGGCATTCGTATTATTGCTCCCATCCCGGGGAAAGGCACGATCGGCATTGAAGTTCCCAACAAGAACAGGGAGATGGTGAGTATCAGGTCGATGCTTGCGACTCCGGCATTTGCAAAAACCGATAAGGAGTTGCCGATCGCCCTGGGTAAAACGATCTCGAATGAAGCGCTGGTAATCGATCTGGCCAAAATGCCTCACCTTCTCGTTGCAGGTGCAACCGGCCAGGGAAAATCTGTCGGCCTGAACGTCATCCTTACATCTCTCATATATAAGCGTCATCCGTCACAGCTCAAGTTTGTTCTTGTCGACCCGAAGAAGGTAGAGATGTCCTTGTATTCAAAGCTGGAACGTCATTACCTGGCGAAGCTGCCAAACAGCGAGGAAGCCATTATCACGGATACCCGCAAGGTTGTTCATACGCTGAACTCGCTTTGCATCGAAATGGAGAACCGGTACGAGATCCTGAAGGATGCGGGAGCCCGGAATCTGAAGGAGTACAATGCGAAGTTTGTAGCGCGGAAGCTCAACCCGAAGGAGGGACACCGGTTCCTTCCCTATATTGTACTTGTCATTGATGAGTTGGCCGACCTGATGATGACCGCCGGAAAGGAAGTCGAGACGCCAATAGCCCGTCTGGCGCAACTTGCCCGCGCCATCGGGATCCACCTTGTGGTAGCTACCCAGCGACCCTCGGTCAATGTTATTACAGGTGTGATCAAAGCCAATTTCCCCGCGCGTTTGTCCTTCCGCGTTACTTCAAAAGTTGATTCAAGAACCATCCTCGATACAGGTGGCGCGGATCAGCTGGTGGGGCAGGGCGACATGCTTTTGAGCTCGGGTTCGGACATAATCCGTCTCCAATGTCCTTTTGTCGATACGCCCGAGATCGATAAAGTCTGCGATTTTATTGGATCGCAACGCGGATATGACTCGGCATACATGCTGCCGGAATACGAGGGTGACGACGAAAGCGGCGCAAGCAACGTTGATCTTTCAGATCGCGATGCGCTCTTTGAAGATGCCGCCCGCGTGATAGTGATGCATCAGCAGGGAAGTACCTCCCTGATACAACGAAAACTGAAACTTGGGTATAACCGCGCGGGAAGGCTTATTGACCAGCTGGAAGCGGCTGGTGTAGTCGGGCCTTTTGAGGGAAGCAAAGCCCGGGAAGTTTTAATCAAGGATGAGTTAAGTTTGGAACAATTATTGAATAATTTACGGGAAAAACACAGTCAGTCATAATCTCCATAAACTACCGCGATGAAAAAAACGTTTTTAGCCGTCATTTTCCTGGTTCTGGTGAAAGTAACTTTTGCGCAATACGACCCGAAAGCGCTGGAAATCCTGGAAGCCATGGGCGAGAAATACAAGTCTATACCGACCTATGAGGCCCACTTTGCCTGGACGCTGACAAATGATGTGGAAAACGTACAGGAAGAATTCAAGGGCAAACTCACGGTAAGCGGTGACAAATACCGTATCTCATTGCCGGAGCAGGAGGTCATCAACAATGGTGCGACCGTTTGGACCTACCTGCCGGAGGTAAAGGAGGTAAACATCGATAATTACGATAAGAACTCGGGCGATATCAACCCCCTGAAAATATACGAGATCTATCAGAAGGATTTCAAATATCTCTACATCCAGGAGAAGACCGAGGGCGGTGTTGCCTGCGAGGAAGTAGACCTGGTTCCAGAAAAGAAGGATGCGCAATACTTCAAGATCAAACTCCTTATCAAAAAGAAGGACAAGGTCAT
>CBFGXV010000359.1:0-4105 GCA_965652755.1 uncultured Chryseosolibacter sp.
ACGTGTGAAGCGTTTGCCGATGTGTTCCGGATGTTTGAAGTTCATCTCGAGATAATCGAAGAAACGGGGAGGTGTGACGTCGTCATAGTTATCGATGCTTGCAGCCGCATCAGGCGCCATGCCTACCCCGCCTAGCGTGTAGGTCAATCCATCCTGCCGGATCGTCAGTGGAAGAGCCCAGGATTCGGCGCTGATATCATCGCCAAGGGTGGGCACTCCCCTCCTTCCGCCGGAGGACGTTTGACCAGGGAAAGGGATAGTAATCGTTTTCGCCGCAGAGATCAGAACGAAGCCTCCTTCATAAGGGTTTAGGGTCTGGTCATTTGAGTAGGTTCCGTTGGAATAGGTTTTGAGTTGCGCCTCGGCGCCTGTCAATCCATTGGCAAGGAATGCCGCGACATCATCCCATGAAATCGGCGTGAGGTAGGGATTGCCGATCATATTCCACCCGACCTTCAAGTTCATTTGATACAAATTGGATCTGTGGTTTGACGGAGCTGTGACATCAAATAAGGCTATTGCGCCGGGATCGGTTTTAATGTTAATAAAGTAGCCAAGCCCTCTTGCTATTGAAGGGAAATCTTCAGGATACTCTGACCATTTTGTTTCCGTTCCATAAGTTATTAGTCGATAATCGTTTTTATTGGTCAAAGCGGAAAGTTCATTGAATATGGCGCTTACTCCATTATTCGGCGAAGCAATCTCAAATGGCATTGCGAAAACTTTCCAATTAGCTTTCAAACCACCCAGGCCCAAACTGGTCGTTGGTATCGCAGCCTGCGCGGCTGTGTAACTGAGGTAAACCTTGTGGGTTGCGTTATCGGCTGCCGGATCGCGCTTGCTGTTGCCGGCGGCATCTGTTGCAGTGATGTAAAACTCGGCGCCGATGGCATCGAAGTGTGTTCCTTCAGAAAGGGTAGCCGAATAAGTGTTGGCAGCTCCAGCCGTGGCAGGGACATCTGTGTATGCTGAACCGGATATTGGCCTGATCGAAACCACTACTGAGTTGACTCCTTTGTTGTCTGTTACCGTAATGGAAGGACTTACCGAACCGAAACCTTTTGTGGGCGAACCCGGGAGGGTAAAGGAAATGACCGGCGGTGTTTGATCGGGCGCCTCGATGACCGTAAAGATCCAGCCATCGGTAGCAATCCCCGCAAAATCTGTCTGGAGACTGGGATCGACAAAGGCTCCTTCATCGACTATCACTTTCAGTGTCTTGCTATACGGCCAGGTTTCAACCGGAGCGGGAAGCGTATATTTATTTGTGGCAACCGTCCCATCCGAGGAAACATCCAGATCAACCAGCATCGTGGTTCCATCCATTACCCGGATTTTTTTTGCGGAGACGGCGGAAATATTCCTGTCGAAGCTGATCACCAGGGGTGCGTCGACGGCGACCCCGGTAGCATTGTGCGCAGGTGAGAGCGAAACGATCGCAGGACCCGTAGCTGTAGTGAAGGTCCAGTTACCGGAGGTCACGCCCCCGAAACCATTCCCATAAATATCTCTGAAAGCACCGGCATCGATCGTTACCACGTAGGTAACATTCGTCATAAGTTTTCCGCCAAAAGAAAAGGTATAAGTATTGCCAGATTTTGAGGCAGCGCTCACATCCAGTGTGTGTACAAAGGTGACTGGGTCTGCTGCGGTGGCGATGTAGAGGTTTTTTCCAGGCACGGCGGTGGTTTCTTCGTCAAGTGTGAGCGCGATGGTGGTCACAGCGGAAACGCCTGCTGCTGATACTGCGGGCGTTCTGGAAGTAATTATCGGACCGGAAGCGTCTTCCTTAATGTTGATCGTTGTGTTAACGCTTACGTTGGTGAGTGTCTGAGTAAATCCGGACGGCCAGGTCACCACAATATTGTCAACAGTGGTCGCACTTCCCAACCCGAAATGCTGTGTGAGTGAATTCTGGCTGGCAATATCATTATGGGCTGCGACTTCGCGGATCTGATTTTTTATTCCGGTTGTCACCTTTATCCTTGCGCCAATCGCTGACTTGTTGCTGGGATCACCGGCAAGTCTGACCTTTAACCAGTTTCCGGTTGTATTATTATTTTTGAAAAGTAGTGAATTTTGAGCGACACCCACTTGTCCTTCTCCCTGGATAGATGTTCTTGAGAGCATAATGTCCACGAATCCGTCGTTATTATAATCACTGCTTGAGGCAGCAATACAAAACAAGCGGTTGTCCATGATTTTTTCAGATGCGACTCGCGTAAAGGAAGTCCCGCCGGAATTAATAAACAAAGCGTTACCATCCTGGCCGACAACGATAAGGTCGATGAAACCGTCGTTGTTTAAATCAGCCCAGTTGCTTCCCAAGGCACTGGTATTTGTAACTTCGAACGCTGCAGCAGTAAGTTTTGTAAACGTACCATTTCCATTATTTCTGTAAAGACTGTTTGCGCCGGCATCCTCCCCAACGAACAAATCAAGGTCCTGGTCATTGTCAAAATCCGCCCAGGAGGCGCATTGGGAACGCATGGCTGCATCAGCATCAAAAACGGACCCCGTAATTTTCGTAAAAGTTCCATTACTGTTATTGCGGAATAATTTGTCCGCTTGCGTGTTACTCTGGCTGGGAAGAAAAATATCCTGGTCTCCGTCGTTATCATAATCGGCCCATGCCATTCCGAAGATTTCCAGCGTCGCATTCACCAGCTCTCCCGCGGTTGTTACTTTGGAAAACGATTGATCACTGTTTTGTTTGTAGAGATCGGAATAAAAGCTTCCGCCTCTTCCAATAAAAAGATCAAGTAATCCGTCGTTATCATAATCAACCCACGACGCACTGAAGGGCGCGCCTTCAAAAGTGGCACCTCCGGTGCTTTCAACGGGGGTGGGAGTGATCTTTGAGAAGCTGAATGTGCCGCTACCATTGTACAACCGGTTCAGATCCCCGAATGTTGAATAAAATAAATCAACGTTACCATCATTGTTATAATCGGCCGTTGTTCCGTTCGCGTAACTCGCCGCCTCCAGATTAGTGATGACCTCTGTAAAATTTCCAAGGCCGTCGTTTTGGAAAACAACCGGCACGGAGGTGCTGGCAGCGAACAAGTCAAATTCGGTGATGACAAGGTCGTCAAAACCATCATTGTTAAAATCAGCCCATAATGTGCCGAGGGAGTTCACAGGTGTACTGTTGACCGTCGTCTGTCCAAGCACAAGATGTGGTTTCTTAAAAGTTATTTGCGCCTCATTTGAATAAGGGCTGACACCTGGCACAGGCGTATTTCCGTTCTCTGATTTGATTCTGTAGTAATAGGTTTGATTCAGTGTTAACGGCCCTGGGTCTATAAAGCTTACCGAAGGATATGGTACTGTTCCTACGACCTCGTACACTCCCCCCGCACCGATTTTCCTTTCAACGATGAAATTCTTTTCGAAAGCTACCGCATCCCATCTGACTTCGGCTGTATTGTTGCTGTACATGTACGCAGCTGCGTTCACCGGGGCTCCAGGAGTAGGATCAGTGGAATTAAGAGTGAGCGTTACAGTGCCTGCAACCTCTGGAGATATCCCGGATTCTGTGATCCATTTTAGCACGAGTGTATTGCTCGCAGACGTCCAGGCGCCTTTGCCATTAGGAACAAAAGGATAATCCTGATACAGATAGGTATTAACCGCGGAACCCGTACAACCGACAGAAAAAACAGCAGGGGCATTTGTCGCTGCGGAGGTGGTGCTGTTATTGATATCACTGATTGAATAAGTTCCGTTTCCGGAAGATTTAATGGAAATGTTCGTCAGTACAGTAGACCCGTTCACATTTCCACTCCAGCTCCGGTTATCAGGAATATCGGCAGTACAGGCTTCCAGGGTACTGGTCGTGATCGTTGCCTCACCTGAATTTCCCGCGGCGTTTTTCGCGTAAACCTTAAACTGGTATGAAGTCCCTGGCTGCAGATTTCTGATTTCAACATAGCCTTTACCATTAGCATATACCCGGGCGACACTGTCATACGTGCTGCCGTTAAATTTTTCGATTATATAATACTGTTCGTTGCTGGCATTATCATCAAAGCGGAGAGTCAGTCGGTCGGTGGAGCTTCCCGAATTTGCAAGATTTGTAGGTGCGGCGGGGGTAACGATCGTC
>CBFGXV010000360.1:0-4100 GCA_965652755.1 uncultured Chryseosolibacter sp.
GCTACGGAAGGAATTATCTTATCCCGAACGGCTATGCATTGATCGCCAACGATTCAAATCGCAGGCAGGTCACGGAGAATGTGCGTCAGATGTCGCACAAGGCTGCGAAGCTTAAGCAGGACGCGGAAGCGCTTGCGGCTAAGGTAGGAGATTTTACGGCCGAGATAAAAACCAAGGCTGGCGAAAGCGGCAAGATCTTCGGAGCTGTCACTGCTCTTCAGATCGCCGATGCGCTGAAAGCAAAAGGATTTGACATCGATCGCAAAAAAGTGATTCTTAAAGAAACTCCGAAGCAGGTTGGTAATTATACCGCCACGCTGGATCTTCACAAAGAAGTGAAGCATGAGATCAAAGTTGTTGTCAGCGCAGAATAATTGCTGACAGCCTCTAATAAAAAAACCGTCCCCGGGAAGCCAGGGACGGTTTTTTTTGTTCGGCCTTTGGCGGGCCGCGTGATCCTCAATCGTGAAAGGATCGCTAATCCTGAGTGTCAGATATCCGACGTTTTTGCTTAAGGTCTGAATCTTGTTGAATGGACATCCGGAAAAGACCAGAGAGCACTAAGGTTCGCAAATTATCCAGGATGATTTCGCCGTCGGCACTACTCACCACTCACTACTCACCACTCACTAATTCACTTTCATCAGCTCAACCTCGAAGATCAATGTGGAGAACGGTGGTATCCTCGGCGGATCCCCGCGCTCGCCATATCCCAGCGTATACGGAATATAAAGTTCCCATTTGTCTCCCTCTTTCATCATCTGCAGCGCTTCCGTCCATCCGGAGATGACCTGGTTGACGCGAAACGTCGCAGGCTGACCTCTCTGTACCGAGCTATCGAAGATCGTTCCGTCAGTCAACTTGCCCGTGTAGTGCACTGTTACCCTGTCGGCACGGGTCGGCGTTTTTCCGGCGCCTTGTGAGATCACTTTATATTGGAGACCTGTGGCCGTCGTCTTCACGCCATCCTTGCTTTTGTTCGAAGCAAGGAACCTCTCGCTGCGTTCCTTCGCTATTGCGCTTCTCTTCATCATGGTCGCCTGCATATACCGGCGCATGGTGGCTTCAGCCTCCTTTGGCTGAACTTTCAGGTTCTTATTTTGCATCACATCTTTCATGGCCGAGAGGAAAACTTCCATGTCGAGCGAATCGAGCCCCGTATCTTTAAAATTCTGTCCCAGAATAACACCGAAGCAATAGCTGACCTGTTCAGTGGAATCGCTGAGGTTTACTTCAACGGGTTTCTTTAGCTGCGCGATCTCTTCATTCAGTTTAGCGATCCGGGATTGCAGTTGTTCAACTTCACCTTGAAGCTCTTTTTTTGATTGGGAGAACACAGGGAACGCAAACAAGGCGCAGAGGGAGAATACCAGTAACTTCATTTTAGAAATTTAATCCCAAAGAAAATAAATTGAACTGACACCTGAAATAACAGATTTTTCAGGAGGGATAAGTCCCGGATGACCGGTGTGCTGTCGGTTCCCTTCAAAGTATTTTTTCGTTCGCTCGTAAACAAAACTGTGAAGCTCAACGTATCGGGTACGTGCCCAGCGGTTCGGTAGCGCTTAGCTCAATTCCTGATCATCTTTATTGTAAAAAAAGCAAGACCGCAGATCATAACACCCATTATGCCCCACAACCATATCTTGTTTTGAAAAATCGGGTTAACGGCTCCATCGTCAACCAAAACTTCTTCATTGTGATCCAGCTCTGCTGCGGGTGGATCCCCGGGGATCTTGTTAGCAAAATGTTCAAGATCGTATGAAGGCTGTCGCGTCTTCTCGTCACCGTACAACATAAAATTGTTTCCCGGCTTCAGATAAGTTACGATGTTCACTTCGGGCCCGGCTGCTGAAATCCTTCGGATGTCGAGCGGGCGGTTGTCCCCGTTCCGGATTACTAATCGCAATTCATTTGCGAACACTAAGGGAAAGTTGAAATCATTGGCTTTAAAAGAAGTCAGATTTCCGTCGAGAATTCCGTGGTAACGTCTCACCCATCCGTTTTGCGACTGTATACTGTCTCTCACATACGAGAGCTCAAATGCCCGATAAAAATCCATTTCATCATTTGTCTGCACCTCGAGCAGACTGACGGGTGCATAGTTTTTAAGCTTGATGCTGATAACTGTTTGACGTTCTTTGTTGCTGGTCTTGCCCGTCCATTCCAACGGAGCAGCATGAAACTTTCCGGGTTCGACTATGTTGTAACCAAAGGAAGCGTTCTTAAAATGCAACGGCACGTCTGACGTAATGCTTAACCGCAGGTATCTGTAACTGCTCATCGGAAAATTAACCGTTGAAAGCCTGAATTCTTCACTTCCTCTCTTTATCGATACCAGGCGCTGATCGTTGAGGACTTCAAACCACTTCAACCTGTCATCGCTTCCTTCGACCTTGACATGGCCGAGATAATTCTTTTCATCAAAGGCGAGATCCAAAACATTTACCTTTTGACCTGGCGCCAATTCAAACGTCAGGTACATCACCCCGTTGCGATAACTCTTGTTAAACAGGGCAAGGTTAATTTTTTTCTCCTTCACGCGGTCCTCGCGGATCCGCAGCAGGTACGGGATTTCCACCGTATCTCCTTCAGTGACGGAGTAGATCCTGAAATCACCCAAATCATCATTCATGTGATGAAATATACCCGGTCGCAAAACCAGCGAATACCATCCTTCTGTTTCAACACCGTTGATGTTCCTTTTAAAACGGAAATCAGATTGCGCGCCAACCTGCATGCTGGAAAACGCCAAAAAGATAAGAATAAGGCTACGGCACTTCATTTCCGGCTGAACGTTTGTATCTGTTATAAATAAAGGATGCGATCAGCAACAAGGCGCCCAAAACGATCATGACAACCGTCTTGAGAATAGCGCTCATATCTTCCATGTCATAAGCGAACAACTTGAGCAATGTTACTGCACCTCGAGCAGACTGACGGGTGCATAGTTTTTAAGCTTGATGCTGATAACTGTTTGACGTTCTTTGTTGCTGGTCTTGCCCGTCCATTCCAACGGAGCAGCATGAAACTTTCCGGGTTCGACTATGTTGTAACCAAAGGAAGCGTTCTTAAAATGCAACGGCACGTCTGACGTAATGCTTAACCGCAGGTATCTGTAACTGCTCATCGGAAAATTAACCGTTGAAAGCCTGAATTCTTCACTTCCTCTCTTTATCGATACCAGGCGCTGATCGTTGAGGACTTCAAACCACTTCAACCTGTCATCGCTTCCTTCGACCTTGACATGGCCGAGATAATTCTTTTCATCAAAGGCGAGATCCAAAACATTTACCTTTTGACCTGGCGCCAATTCAAACGTCAGGTACATCACCCCGTTGCGATAACTCTTGTTAAACAGGGCAAGGTTAATTTTTTTCTCCTTCACGCGGTCCTCGCGGATCCGCAGCAGGTACGGGATTTCCACCGTATCTCCTTCAGTGACGGAGTAGATCCTGAAATCACCCAAATCATCATTCATGTGATGAAATATACCCGGTCGCAAAACCAGCGAATACCATCCTTCTGTTTCAACACCGTTGATGTTCCTTTTAAAACGGAAATCAGATTGCGCGCCAACCTGCATGCTGGAAAACGCCAAAAAGATAAGAATAAGGCTACGGCACTTCATTTCCGGCTGAACGTTTGTATCTGTTATAAATAAAGGATGCGATCAGCAACAAGGCGCCCAAAACGATCATGACAACCGTCTTGAGAATTGCGCTCATATCTTCCATGTCATAAGCGAACAACTTGAGCAATGTTACTGCGAACAAAACGATCGCAGCGAGGCGAAGGTGTCTGATGTCGCGCGACAGCCCGATGATTATGAGCAGAAGCGCGTAAGTTCCCCAGAGCATGCTTAGCGAAAGCCTAAAACTATTTCCTACCCCGGCCATATCAAGCCAATGGATCAATTCGCTGCTCAGCAACACCAGAACAATAAAATGAAATGTCAGGTTTTCCGCGTTGCGTACGGTCGTGTTGAAATACTCCAGACGAACGAGCCTGCGGTTCAGTATCAGGAGCGGTATGATGGAAGCAATGACGATATATCGAACATATACATATCCCTGACTTGGAGAATAATTGCTTGCGAG
>CBFGXV010000361.1:0-4097 GCA_965652755.1 uncultured Chryseosolibacter sp.
CCCCTTTGATAAATAGGTTGAGATAATATTTGCGCTGAAAAGATTTGATCTTTTCATGGATGCGTCCTGTTCCGTCACTCATCGCCAGTCATTTAAATGAAAACGCAGAAATACCCGCCAAAGTTGGCAGGCATCTAAGTTAAGTTGTATTCGAGTTCAAAGCAAAATGTTTGCAGGAAGAGTCATTCCTCCTCGCCGGCATTGTCGGATGGAGCGAACGTCCAATTGTATTCTTTTTCGAAATACTCCATCACATGCATTTTCAGTAACTTCTCCTGCTCCAACAAGTCGAAGTGGGGGAGTTTTTTAATCAGTTTCCAGTGGGGCCAGCCGTCTTTGTCCAGACCCTCAAGTACATAATAGCCGGAAAGACTCAGGACCTTGCAGATACCGATATGCATCAGGTCCTGCTTTTCTTCTTTGGAGAAAATTTTAGTGCCGTGCCCAAGTTCCTGAACGCCTATGAGAAAGAGTACGGCGTTGAGGTCCTTTGGTTTTTTTCCGATGATGGATTCGAGATCTCGAAGTAGAGAATACCATTTCCGGTCCAGGTCAAGGTCGCGTTTAAACATTTTGCAGATCCTCCCAGAATTCAAAGGCTCGCCGCAGGTGAGGAATAACGATGGTTCCTCCCACCAATGTGGCTACTCCCATGGCTTCATTTATCTCTTCAGTCGAAAAACCAAGCTCCTTGCATTTTCCCAAGTGATACCTGACACAATCATCACACCTCAGAACCAGTGAGCATGTGAGCCCAATGAGCTCTTTTGAGCGGACATCGAGGTGACCTTCCGCGTACGCGTTCGTGTCCAGGTTAAATATTCGCTTGATGATCAGGCTGTCGGAAGCCATGATCTTCTCATTCATGCGACTGCGATAACTGTTAAAGTCTTCTACTATTCCCATATGGTATGTCGCTTAACCTGTTTAAATTAGAATAAGTTTAGAACAAAGATATTATTCATTGGTCAATTCACCTTCCAACGGAGTTGTCGAGGATTTCATTTCCCTCTTTTATCCGCGTTACTGCAGGGGATGCCTGAACAGTCTTGTCAAGGGCGAAGAGCTTATCTGCACGCAATGTCTTCTTGAGATGCCAAAGTCGTATTATCACCTTAACCATGACAACCCCTTTTACAGGAAATTCAGGGGACGGCTGCCGGTAAAACAGGTTATGACCCTTTACAAATTCGCGAAGCAAAGCCGCATACAGCAGATCCTTCACGCACTCAAGTATAAGCAACAGCCCGAGCTGGGTGAAATGCTTGGACGAATTTACGGACATGACCTGCTGGAGGCGGGGTTCACCAATTCATTCGACATCATCGTGCCGGTTCCTTTGCACCGTTCGCGCCGGCAGATCCGCGGCTACAACCAAAGCGAGGAATTTGGGAAGGGATTGTCACAGACGCTGGCGGTCCCTTGCGACGATTCCTGCGTGAGACGGGAGGCGAAAACTGAAACGCAAACGCGCAAAAGCAGGTTGAGCCGGTGGGAAAACGTAGAACGGATCTTTCAGGTCGTTAACCCCGCGTGGATCGCGGAAAGACTTGTCTTGCTGGTAGATGACGTCGTTACGACTGGGGCTACGCTTGAGGCATGTGGTCAGGCGCTTTTTGACGCGGGGTGCAAAGAGCTCAGTATTGCGTGCATCGCGGCCACCCAGTAACCGCAGATCAAATGCTCTTCAACAAAAAAGCCCCGGTCGTGGAACCGAGGCTTTGAAAGTTTCTTGTTTGTGGGTTAGTAATTCGAACCGGCCCGGATCATCGCACAACGGAAACCGACCGTGGCCGTAGCTGAATCCTGATCGAGGTATCTTCTCGTTCCAGGCGACATCCAGTACGCTACATCTTTCCATGAGCCGCCTTTGTATACACGGGCGCGGTCAGTGATAAGAGATGTAAATGCTTCAGGATTTTTCTCATAATCGCTGTTGTAGTTCCTTGCGTCATCGAGGAATCCATCGCGGCGCATCGGGTTGAGATCATCGAAGTCCTGGTAAGACATCGGGCGATAAACATCCTGAACCCATTCGCTTACGTTACCTGCCATGTTATATAACCCGTAATCATTCGGGGGAAACTCATAAATATACGACGTGATCAGGGCGCCATCATTCAACCGTCCGGCGATACCTGCATAATCACCGCGGCCGCGCTTGAAGTTGGCGAGCATGTAGCCCATTTGTTTTCCGTACGGATTCCGTACCGCATGACCATCCCAGGGATAGATCCGCTGGTGGGTTTGCATTTCTTCAAGCCATTGCGTTCCTATGAGCGCCTGAGCTGCGTACTCCCACTCGGCCTCTGTTGGCAGGCGGTATGAAGGAACAACGATACCGGATTCCAACGGAATGCGTCCATCACTCTCTGCGTATTCTTCACCTGCATCCTGAGCGAACTTGATGTTCACTGCGCGGGTTCTCCATACGGCGTAAGCGTTCGCCTGGCTCCAGGAAACTCCGACAACGGGGAAGTAACGGAAGCCTGGATAACGGAAATAATGTTCTACGTAGGGATCATTGAAAGCGAGTTTTCCAACCCATACCATTGTATCGGGCAGGGCTGCCTGGTACGCTTCCTGAGAAGAGTCTTTTGCCAGGTAGTGGATGTATTCCAGCCAGTGTATGTTGGCGATCTCAGTTTCGTCCATATAAAAAGACGCTACCGAAACAGTTCTTTCCAGGTTATCGCGATAAGACATGACATCTTCCTCGTAAGATCCCATAACCGCCCGGCCTCCTTCGATGAACACCATGTTTGGCGCTTCCGGCTGTCCTTCATAAGGATTGACCATGAATCCGCCGGCATCCTCGTCGTTGAACGCCAACCCTGTGGCCGTGCTCACTTGTCCGGGGTTAGAAGCTGTGGGTTTTCCACTACCTCCGCCAAATAATGAGCAGCCCGACAGGGCAACGGATCCGCCAACGACCCACAAAAGAACTCTGAATGAATGATTCATTTTCATTTTTGCTTTAAACTAAATGCTAATATAAACAGATAATCCTATGTTTTCCAAAGCCGTGAATTGGTAAGCCTTTTCCTGCACGTATTTTTGAGCTGCCGGATGAAAGGTCGCCCCGCTAATCGTTCATTTTACTGTTTGCCTTTCGCCTCAAAAATTCAAACGTTTTCCGGTCATTCTCCCTGCAAGTATTGAGTAAACGACAAAAGATACCCCGGTATTGTATTGAGACTTTCCCTTCCAGAATTGGGACTATGGCAGACGAAATTTTTTTAAAAAACCGGTTTTTAATAGTGCTTGTAAGGATTTAACGAAATGGTATAATTTTTCGGATATGCGAGGTCCTAACTTTACTACCGTTATGACCACGTTACAGGATTTCAGGATCATGCCTTTTGAGAAGAAATGTGATCACATCACCTTCCGGGGGAGTTTTTTAACCCAGCGAACTCTAGGCGATTGCAAGGTTTTTTTGTACCACACCAATCATTTTTTCGTCGAGGTATTCTATTCCCCGAAACACCAAAAAGTTCTAATGATCAACGCCTTCGATAAGGCGACGGGACTCGAGCCCTACCTTGAAAAAATCTCACTCGCCGGTTTGGAAGTTTGATGGCTCATGTGATGCAGCAAGTCGATTGCTGCATCGACAGAAGTTATATTCTCGACGACAAGTATAGCTTTACCAGCAGACTCGCGCATTTTGCACTGCCTTGAATGGGCTTTGACGAAATTGAGAATATGTCCGAACGTTTCCGAGTTGAAGTACTGATCGTTGCCGGTGACAAAGTACGCCCTGAGTCTGTCGCCCTTGAGAGTTAGCTTTTCGAATCCCAGCCGTTCGCCGTACCAGCGGAGTCTGACAGAGTTGATGAGTTCCTGAACGGAAGGCGGTATAGGTCCGAACCGGTCCTTGACCTCGGCAGAAAATTTTTCGAGTTGCGCTTCGTCACGGATATTGTCCAGCCGAGAGTAGAGCTGTAGCCTTTCGCTGGTATTGTTGATATACGTGTCAGGGATCAGGATCTCCAGGTCCGTTTCAATTACGCATTCCTGAACGATCAGCTTCGCCTTTTCGGCCAGCTCTGCGGCGAACAGATCTTTGAAATCTGTTTCCTTCAATTCCTGAG
>CBFGXV010000362.1:0-4078 GCA_965652755.1 uncultured Chryseosolibacter sp.
CGGCTCACCCTTGGTGTATTTCACCAGCGTGAGGGTTCTGCTCAGCGCGTCATAACTGCCCATGATGTCTGTTGCGCGCTGCGGCGACAACCCGATCTTGCTGCGGTATTCGCCGTCGCCCCTGAAGAAAAGAACTCCTTTGCCAACCCTCAGCCGTTCGGGCGGTACCTTACCGAAATAGTCGTCGTTTACGATCGGTCCCAGGGATTGCACGGGTCCTTCCACGAAAGGAATAACCATCGTAACCCCCGGGGAAGGATTGAACATGCCCAATAACCATATCGACAAAAGTCCCGAATTTTTATCCCACGCGGCGGCACCAGTATTCTCCAGCTCGTTGGTCGTTTGATACGCTACCATTGAGAGCGCTGAATCTGCTTGTACGCCCAACACGCTGAGAGCTTCTTCGCTATCAAGCACTCTGATGGCCCGGTCAATGCGGATGTTGAATTGTGTTCCCGAGTAGTTCGTAAGGACAGCGGATTTTGTAAAAGAAGCCGACTGCGACGTCTGTGAAACGATCTCGTAAGCATCGAGATCAATGAGACGCGGTGTATGCCAGTTCTCGAATGTGAACGCGCTGTCTTTTGCGAAAAAGATCGAAAATTGTCCGCCTTCCGGCCCAAGCCAGATCCGCTCCTCGCCTCCGAAAGCATTCATGTGCGAAGACGTGTCGCCGGCTTCGAAGAAACTCCTGTTGATCCACCCATAACTAAGGTTGGCCGGCCCCCCTGAAGTACTGGTCATCACCCTGGCCTGAAGCCCGGGCATTACGGCAATCCTTGACTTTTTCCGTGTGTCAGAAAGCTCTATTACCTGCGAATACTTTTTTAAGAAAGTTACGTCGTCATCGAAAGGTGAATTTGGCGGAATGCGTTCTCCTTTTTCTCCCGACCCGCAGGAGGCCATAGCAAACATGAGCATGATCGAGCAAACAGTTGATAAGGTTTTCATCAGAGCGGCTTGATTAGCAGACCGCGAAACAGGGGCAAATTTACAAACTTTACAGGAATGAACAACGGACACGATCGTCCGTGTCGCTCATGGATCCATTTTCAATCAAAGACGAAAGTACCGTACTTCTGAAATTCATGAAAGTTATTGTTAACGGGCTGCCACGACCAGTACGATGATTCGGGTTCATCGTAGTCGATGCGATAGATATTTGCACGCCATCGGGTTCCCTTTTGAGGAGGAACATTCTGAAGCGGACGCAGCAATGCGTAGGGAATGAAGAATTCGCCCGTCCAACCGGTTGTGTTTCCTTTGCGGTCTTTAATGATACTGGTGGCTTTCCGCGTTTTTTTCTGGCCGCGGTAATTCCACGGTGTCCAACCACCGCTCTGACCGTTCAGATTTGGCACAAGGATGGCAAGCTCGTAATTGAGTGGCGAAAGCTCGTACTCAAGGTAGATTGGATATGTTTCATCCGGCCAAAAAAAGATCTCTATGACATCCTCCCGCCAGAGACTGGTAAAATCTTCCTGCAGGGTTGCGTTGATCTTTTTATCCTCACAATGGTACAGCGCGTAAATACCCTTGTCGGAGTAAAGTAGCTTTACGCGCGTTTCGTAGGCCGACTCTCCTTTGATGCGTTTAAGTGTAACCCACTGGCTACTGTCCCATGCGCGGTTCGTTCCGTCACCGGTAACCTCAAAATCCTGTATGTGATTGATATGCAGCTCCGCGTTCTTGCCCGTATCCTGGCATCGCGCGGTAATGGAAATGGCAAGAAAAAGGAGAGCAATACAAGTTTTGTTGTCGCGGAACATATGCGTGGGTAGAACATTAAATAAGCAAATCGCGATGGCAGAAGCAACATTCATGGGATGGATGGTAGAAATCTGATGGGAAGCCTCCGTTGCGGCGGAATTGTCAGAATGCCAGAGGCCGTTTGTTCGTTCAGGTGTCAATGATCGGCAACTGCAATATTCGTATGCACCCAGCGCACTTCGTCCAATGCAGAAACCGTTCCGGCGAGGTTAAAGCGGCTGAAAATCCGTTGAGGGATTTCGAATGGTTTACTGTCATTACCGAATGGTCCAACAACACCCAGCATCCACTGATCGGCTAGTCGCCGGCTTTTGAATCGAAAAACGAGGTATTCAAGATCAGGTTGGCCGGGCAAGATTATGCTGTCGGCAAGTTCAATCTCATCCGGAGCCGCGTTGAGTTCGGTAGGAAACTCGAGCCAGTTAACAAGAAAACTTTCTGCACTTTTTTCAACAGTATTGTATTGCTGTGGGAAGATAGAACTCCGGTCAAACCGTTCAAGTATTTTGAAAAGATTGAACCGTGTTGATGGGTTTTGGGCAAGTTGCAATAGCTGCACCGGATCAATTGTCTGGCCGCTGATCAGTTTCCCAATGATATCTTCAAAGAGATGGAATTTTTCTTCGGTGAGCTTCCGCGATCTCTTATTGACATAAAGTGCCCGATACACGATCCAGGCGCATGCAAGGGCAACAAAGAGCAGTAAAACGAAAATCAACACCTCCATCGTTAAATGCAACCTGGTTAAGTGAATGGGCGATCGGAGTGGTTGTGCTTATTGTCAGGAAATTCTTACACCCAGAGCGAAGATCAGACAAGTAAAATGTGAGGACAGGACCTGAATTTGCACCGGCGATGTCCGGCCGGATCCCTCACATGTATCATTTGAACCAATGAAGATAGGTTTTTAAATTGCGGAAAGTGTTACATTTCTGTTAATTGTGTCCTGCGAACGAAAATGGTTGATGACATGTTATCTAAAGAACCACCACCGATGCTGAAATACACATTCGATAATAGCCACAGTACTTTTTTCAAGAACCTGAAAATAAAAGTCGACGCGTACTTTGCGGAAAAAAACCTGGATCCAGCCGGTAACGGAAAGCTTTACGTTAAGGGGGCGCTTCAGATCGCTGCAGCAGCTGCAATCTATGTCATTCTTGTTTTCTTTACCCCACCGGTATTAATCTCAATCGCGCTTTGTCTGCTGCTGGGAATAAATCTTGGGATCATCGGCTTTAATGTTATGCACGAAGGCGGCCACCAGAGCTTTTCACGCCACGCGTGGGTTAACAAAGCTTCCGCTTATACATTGAACCTGCTCGGCGGAATTAGTTATTTCTGGAAAATAAAACACAACATCAACCATCACACGTTCACCAACGTCGATGGAATGGATTCTGATATCGATGCCAGACCTTTCCTGCGAATGCATAGCCAGCAACCGCGTTACTGGTTCCATCGTTTTCAGCATGTCTACTGGGTGTTCCTTTACGGGATTTCTTACCTGGCCTGGGTGTTTTACGAGGATTTCGAGAAGTACTTCACAGGCAGGCACGCCGCCAACTCGATGCCGAAGAAACTCGCACTGCGCGAACACTTTATTTTCTGGTTCACAAAAGTGATGTACGTTACAATGTACATAGCCGTTCCTGTGATCATGGTCGGATTGCTTCCAGCCCTGATTGGTTTGTTGATCGTAACGTTTGTGACGGGAGTTTCAATCAGTATCGTGTTCCAGCTTGCGCACGTGGTTGAAGGGACGCAATTTCACTCTGCAGTTGGGCAAGATGCGGATGCCCGGCAGGAGTGGGCCATCCATCAGATTGAATCCACTGCGAATTTTGCAACCCAGAGCAAGTCTCTCCACTGGTTGCTGGGAGGCTTGAACTTCCAGATTGAGCACCATCTTTTTCCAAGGATAAGCCACATTCATTATCCCGAGATCAGCCGGATGGTTAAAGAGGCTTGCCGCGAGTCCAATATCCGGTATATCGAATACAGCTCGATGCTTCAGGCGTTCATGTCACATCTGACCCACTTGAAAAGGCTGGGTCGGGCGGATTAATCCCTCGAACTCTCTTGATCCAAAGTTTCACCTGAGCCGCACCACGGAGAACGGGGTGCGGTTCAGCGCACATCCGATCCGGGATAGTTGTGGAATTTCCTTGCTTTCTGCATCTCGTCTTCAAACACCATTCCCATGAAGACGATCATCACAATACTCTTTCTGGTCGTGTTAGCCTCTTGTGATAAGGCACCTGTAAATTTCGAAGGCGGAGACCCCTCAAAATACGAAGAAACG
>CBFGXV010000363.1:0-4072 GCA_965652755.1 uncultured Chryseosolibacter sp.
GGTGACTGTATGTGTTCGAGCTGCTCGGCGACATCGTGCACCTCATCCCAGGTGAAGTTTAACTTCTCCACCAGAAATGTCTCCCATAACCGGTGCTTCCGTATGACTGAAAGCGCGCGCGACTTTCCCTGCCGGGTGATCTTGGCCCCATACTATTTTTCATATGAGATCAGATTCTTGTTGGAAAGTTTTTTTGATCATATCCGTCACTGAAGCCGCCTTCGTGCTCATACTTTCCGCGATCTCATTTGTCAAAACTGCCTTCAGACCGCCTTCGGACAGCCTGTAAATTGCTTTCAGATAGTTTTCCTCCGTGAAGCTTAACATCTCATTCTGATTCAACGATTAGCAAAAATAAAAGTTTAGAGTCATCTAAAAAAATGTTTAGAGAATTATATTTAAGAATGAGCGGGTACAAGTAGCTTGTTATGGGATGGGAAGCGCCAGGATTTGGCAACGGATCAATTCAGAACGCTGGCGACTGCCTGGAGCAGGGCGGGTTCCTCGGCTTTCCAGTACACGGCGGACGGTTCAGATCTGTAAAAGACGCGCTCCGTCATTTCCCGGTATATCCCCGCGGCGTCAAAGTGCCCGGCATCGAATACCACCGATGCGGCGTACGGGGCACAGAAGTCCACCCACGGCCTGTGATTAACCAGCAGGATAGGAAGTTTGAATCCGAGGTATTCATACACTTTCGTAGGGATCGAATTCATTGTCGATGGATTAATCTGGTAGGTCACCAATCCGAAGTCTGATCTGCGGATGTGATCGAAGATCTCCGCATGAGGTATAGGGGCGTCGCGTGTGATTAAATTGATGAAGGGTCTCGGCCGGATGAGTAGCCGTATTTTCTCCAGCACGCGACGCTGTGAACAAAAGCCAATGATCGTCAGCCGGATCCGGTCGTCAATAACGTGGAGTTTCACCGCGAGGTCGATGGCTGTGAACACGCCCGTCGTCTCCGCTATGGTTCCGGAGAAGATCAGATTGATGGGACGGCTTTGAAGGTTAAAATCCGGCCTCTCGCGTTCTCCACATTGAAGACTGACTTTATTTTCGATGACAGTGTATCGGTTGCCGGGGAACTTCAGCTCCTGTTCATACCCTTTCTCCGCCAGCAGGAAATGATCGACGAATCTCGCCGACAAAATTTCTTTTCCCCGGACGTAGAACGCGATAAACGGTTTCAACAAAAGGGGAAATGCGGGAGTATAGAGAATGTTCCAGTAGTAATTTTCTTGAACGTCATAAATTATCCGGCATCCTGATAGCATTTTCAGAAGCAGGGCCACATACAAGAGCTCATGGGTTGCAATCATGAAGATGTCGGGGCTGACTTTGCGCGCGATTAAAAAGATTTTCCACGGTGCGAAGAACCGGCGCAGGCTTATTCTGCTGAAGAGACGGAAGGGATGCTGCGTTATAGATGCATTTTTTATTCTGGCGGAATCACAGCCGATGACGTGCACGTCATATCTGCCCGATCCTGCGAGCGTGAGTCCGATCTTCTCATACATCCGGCTGTCATCAACAGGTTTAAGTACTGAAGCGATCACAACCGTACTTTTCTTCGAATCGGCCATTCAGGGTTACAATGGTTTAACTGTTAATCCTTAATATTGCCATTTATTGCAAATTACGATTAACCGACAAGAAATGGAATTAAGACAGATCATCGAGAATGCCTGGGAAGACCGCACATTGTTACAGCATCCTGACACCCAGAACGCTATACGTTCTGTCGTCGAAAGCCTGGACAAAGGAGCTTTGCGCGTAGCCGAGCCGACACAAGGAGGATGGCAGGTGAATGAATGGATCAAGAAGGCTGTGATCCTGTATTTCCCCATTCAGCAAATGGAGTCGGTTGAAGTCGGCATCTTTGAATTCCACGACAAGATCCCATTGAAACGAAACTATAAAGCTTTGGGTGTCAGGGTGGTACCGCATGCGATCGCCAGACACGGCTCATTTATCAGCAAGGGTGTCATCCTGATGCCGTCATACGTCAACATCGGGGCCTACGTTGACGAAGGCACAATGGTGGATACCTGGGCGACTGTTGGAAGTTGTGCCCAGATCGGGAAGAACGTTCATCTCAGCGGAGGCGTTGGCATAGGAGGGGTGCTTGAACCCGTCCAGGCTTCTCCCGTCATTGTTGAAGACAACGCATTTATAGGCTCCAGATGTATCATTGTGGAGGGTATTCGCGTTGGAAAGGAGGCAGTTTTAGGCGCTAACGTGGTTTTAACCGGCAGCTCGAAGATTATCGACGTGACCGGGAAAGCTCCGGTCGAATATAAGGGCTATGTTCCCGAACGGTCGGTTGTCATACCGGGTTCTTATTCGAAACAGTTTCCCGCTGGGGAGTTTCAGGTGCCGTGTGCACTGATCATTGGGAAGCGAAAAGAGAGCACGGATAAGAAAACTTCGCTGAATGAGGCGCTCCGGGAGAATAACGTGGCCGTCTAGACGACGTTCGCAAGATTGGCACGGGTGAGCCATCGGCAATTTTCTGGCACATGTTTGGATTTTACGAATTGTTAATAATCCTGTATGGGAATGGTTGTTAAATTTACGGTCGATAAATATTGTCAATGATCAGAAGCGCACTGTGGTTCGTACTATTTATTACCCTGGCCGGGTTCGGCAACGGTGGCAGAAATGACGTCTATATGCCTGTGCGGAACGAAAGCTTTACCCGTGGTGAAACGCTGGAGTTCAAGATGACCTATGGCATGTTTACCGTCGGCCGTGGCAGCGCCCATATCCACCCCAATTACTTTCGTCTGAATGAAAGGCCGTGCTTTAAGGTGGATGTTTACGGAAAAACTGTGGGTATGGTAGACTGGGTGGCTGACGTCGACGATCAGTGGGGCGCGTACATCGATACCGCTGCGCTGGTGCCACATATGTTCTACCGGAAGATTCGCGAAGGCCGCTATCGAAAAGACGAGCAGACATACTTCGACCATGAGAACAGGAAGATCAGCGTAAAAGTGGCCGATAAGAAAACAGGCAAGTTCAAGGAACCTGTGTTGTACGACGCGCCCGCCCACGTGCGCGACATGATCGGCGGCTTCCTCTATCTGCGTATCATGGATTTTTCAGATCTGAAAGTCAAGGACACCATTGTTGTAAAAGGATTTTTTGAGGATGAGTTCTACGCCCTGCGAATAGTTTATAAAGGCAAGAAGACTATCAAAACAAAGCTGGGAAAGATCAGGACCCTCGTGTTTAAACCGATCATGCCCAAGAATTCCCTCTTCGACGGCGAGGACTCCATCACCGCGTACTTCTCGGACGATAAGAACCGGATCCCCGTAAAAATTGATGCGGAAATGTTCATCGGCAGCGCCGGCGTAGAACTGACCGGTTATTCCGGACTGCGCAATACACTCGCTGTGTCCAAAAAGTAATTCGTCCTCTCCCTGACCGGATTCACTCCACCTGACGGTTCTATTTTCTTATATCATTATTTCCTGTTATAATTATCAGTAAATACTGGATATGCTAAAAGAATTCAAAGAGTTTGCAATGCGTGGCAATGTCATTGACCTCGCAGTGGCTGTGATCATCGGTGCCGCCTTCGGGAAGATCGTAACTTCTGTTGTGAATGATCTCATCATGCCCGTGCTCAATCCCCTGATCCCCGGCGGCGACTGGCGCGCTATGGAAGTCGGTCCGGGTATGAAGATCGGCGCCTTCCTCGGAACAGTCCTTGACTTCCTGTTTGTCGCATTTGCAGTGTTTATCATTGTCAAGGGCCTCAACCGGCTGAGGAAAAAAGAAGAGGAAAAACCTCCCGTCATTGCTGAAGTTCCCCCGGACGTAAAGCTTCTTACGGAGATCCGCGACATCCTCAGTACCCGACCTCTGCGGTGAATGCAGGTTTAAAATGCAGGTTTAATACCGTTAAATGCAAGGTTGAAACGCAGGTTGAATACCGTTGACGGCAGATCGGATTGCGGGTGAACGGAGGACAGAACGCTAACGTGGCCTTATATCCGCGTGACAGTCTATTTATTAAAGCGAGGGGAGACTACAAGTTCTTTGCTTCCGGCGGAGTATT
>CBFGXV010000364.1:0-4070 GCA_965652755.1 uncultured Chryseosolibacter sp.
TCAAATAGTCTTCTCATATTCATAGTTACCAGTTTGCGTTGTTCGACAAGTTAACTTTTTTGCGATAGCAATTCTATACCTTAATGGTACTGTGCGCTATCAACACACCTCTTTTTTCGTGAATTTTCTTAACCCGATGTTGCTCTGAACGTAAAGAATGTCCGGCTTTTCAAAATTATCAAAACGGGTCTTCCGGACGAGTGCAATGCCAGTAAATCGAAAAAAAACTTTCACAAGGGGATAGCCATAGCATCTGGGCTATACGAGAAAGTTAACATTGAGATAAGATACGCTTTACCGGGGAATAACCCCGATGCTGAGATAAACAGTGTGATTCTAATTGAACCGCCCATACTATGAAGGTATCGCCCAGACCCACATGATCGCAGCATGCACCAGGAAAATGAGATTACGGGTATTTTTTTCATTACCTTCAAGATAAAATCCCTTCCCACATGCAAGAGAGAACATTTAGTCCGCTGAATATTTTCAGCTCGACATTTGAGCCCGGGTTGCTGGCCGAGGTAGAAGCCAACGCGATGCTGACAAATTTGAATGGCGGAGAAGTATTGATGAAGATCGGCAAGCCAGTCTGGGGTATTCCGCTGCTCGCAAAAGGCACAGTGAAGATCAGCCGGGTGAATGACGAGGGGCAGGAAATACTCTTATACTACGTAAAAGCCGGCGAAACCTGCGCCATGGCATTTACGTCATGGATGACGACACAGATCAGCTCTGTAAAAAGCACGGTGAAGAAGAATTGCTTTACCGCAACCAAATAAAGCTGCTTCGCGATTTGTAACAATTGTTACAAAGTAAAGTAACATCGTTACGTAGATTACACCTTCGCATTCTGGACCTTTGGTTCACCAGTAAAAATTTCGGCATAGGATAAAACTAACTCAATTCATTTTATGGAAACACAACAAATCATAAACCCGAACAAGGCCTTATGGGAAAAAGGTGATTTCACCCGGATTGCTTCCAGCATGCGCGAAAGCGGAGAGAAGCTCGTCTCCCAATTTGATATTGTGAAAGGAATGAAAGTCCTCGACGTGGGATGTGGCGATGGAACAACGGCAATACCCATGGCGAAACGCGGTGCGGAGGTCCTGGGAGTGGATATCGCCCGCAATCTTGTTAAGGCCGGCAACGAGCGGGTCAGGCAGGAAGGGATAACGAATTGTAAATTTCAGGAAGGTGATGCAACTAATTTGGCCGAATTGAAAGACGAGTCGTTTGACCTTGTCGTGAGTATCTTCGGAGTGATGTTTGCACCGCGCCCGATGGATGTCGCGAAAGAATTGGTGCGCGTAACAAAGACCGGCGGAAGAGTGATGATGGGCAACTGGATTCCCAACGACCCGACCCTGGTGGCCCAAATATTGAAAGTCAGCTCTGCCTACACACCGCCCCCACCGGAAGGTTTTGTCAGCCCGATGTTGTGGGGTGTTGAGAGCCACGTCATTGATCGCTTCGCGAATGCGGGAATATCTAAAGACAATATCTCATTCAAACGCGAAACATTCACATTCAATGCTGCAAACTCACCTGCGGAGTTTGTCGATGAGTTTCGAAAATATTACGGGCCAACGATGAACGCCTTCGAGGCCGCTGAGAAAAATGGAAAAGCAGAACAGCTACAGAATGAACTCGTTTCATTGTTTGAAAGTCAGAACGAAAGTGGCAGTAAAAACAAGACTTCTATCCCGGCGACGTTCCTGCTTGTAACGGTTAATGTTTGATACAGGGAACAATAAGTTCGAAGGGCCAGGAAGTCAAGCCTGGCCTTTTATTTTCAATCCGCCCGGCATGTCCGGCAGCGCTCACGCCCCATTCCTATATCCACCGTCTTACATTTTTTCTGTACCGCACATACACGTCGCCAAAGATCTTTTCTAACGCCACTTCCTCGGGCCTGATCTGGTATTGTGTGATGAATGCAATGAATACGAAGACACCAATCAGAGCCAACCAACTCTCAAGAAAAACAACCCACGCCGTAAGGATGATCGCCATCCCGAGATAGATCGGGTTTCGTGTGTATCTGAAGACACCTGTAGTAACGAGCGCGGTGGGCGCAGCGAGCGATCGACGATCTGGATGAATGGTTGTCTTGCGGCGGATAATGTTCACAACACCGGACGCAAGCACGCACATTCCGCCGAATAGAATTATCCGAAACAGGATCATGCGACTCCGAATTTGGAAATCCAATGATGGTGTCCACTTGTCTGCCAGCCACATCAGAAGGCCGCAAATCAGTAGCACTACGGGTGGCGGGATCAGTGCTTTCACAAACACATGGCTATCTCAAAAACATTTATTCCCAAATCATAATTATTATTTACCGGATCTTCACGATACGCGTATCGGTTCCAACTCATGATGTGATTTGATCATCGCAATAAATTTTTGACTTAAGGTAACACCTTTGCCTTTGTAATAAGACATGATCTCATTCCCCAGCCGGGTATTAATATGATTGAAATGGACCTCTTTATTAATCCTGATAAACCCCGAAAGATCTGTCAGGTCAGGTCTCGCGGCACCGTCCACCTGCGGTGCATCGACGACACAATTCACAAAACTGGTGCCCAGTGTTGATCCTAACATAAAGAACCGGGACACCGCTCCAGAAACTTCGGCCTCGAATTTACAACTGTTGAAGGTAAGCGTCCCTGGCATGAGACCGCTATTACTTCCTGTTAAACGAACGATCCGGCACTGATCGAAAATTGCATCCGCAACGTTATCGCCAAAATATACCGCAAGGCCGTTACATCCCGAGAAGTTCACTTCAGGGTACAACGCGTACCCATCTTCGGTCTTTTTACTTTCGCCGCGCTTCATTAGAAAGTGTACTTCTTCAGACTGCGGGAGTTGCCCTGTCATCTTTTCCAGGTGAATATCCTCAAATATCATCTTGCAGTTAGGCCGCATCCGAAAGCCGTCATATGATCCGGCCTTCGACAGTTTAAGCCTGTGCGGATCCATAAGCTTCAGCAGGCGCATGCCCTGTTGTCTGCCTTCGACCATGATGTTGCGGAATTCCAGATGATACGGGAAGAAAACCCTCTCGCCATCCGCGCGCTGAGCGAACGCAGAAGTGCGCATGAGCCACGACACGCTTTCAGATTCAGGAACCGTCCTGAAGTCCACAACTACATCCTCAACCTTCACAGTTCTGCCATATCCGATGGGATATTTGTAGTCAAAATCATCTGCCACAAAAGATAAGATGGCTGTCTCTCCTTTCGTGATCGGCGCATGCCTGCAATTGCGGATGCGTATATCCCCATCCCACTTCGCGCCAAAATCTCTCCTGAAGGCGATGAAGCTCGAACCCATACATGTTGTGTTTTCCACGAACAGATCTCCGCCTCCGGTGATGGTAATGCCGTTTGATCCGATTTTGGAATCCTTGATATAAAGGTTCCAGCAATGAAAATGAACGTCGACGCGGTTGAGCACGCATTGTTCCACACGGAAATTCTTGAAAAGATTTGTTCCAAACACGCCCCAGTGTACGGGGCTGCCTTCTGCCGTTACATTTCTGAAAGTCGCATTCAGCACCCTGTTCCCACCAATGCCATACGTACCTTCCCTGACGTCGCGTTCTGTACCGGGCCGGTCTTTTTCCCAAGGGATCAATCTGACGTTTTCGAGCAGAACATCATATACATTTGAAAAAGAATAAAATCCGCCTTTAGGATTCATCGACACATCCGCGTTGCCCGGCTCCAATCCTACCCATTGATTGCGGATGATTGTGCGACTTCGCTGCACAGAAAACCCGATCTGGATATATAGTCTCTCCGGTGGAGTGCTCGGACTTTCACCCGACATGTAGAAAGTACCACCGTCTATCACCAGAAAGCTATCACTCCCCGGATGGGCCACAAGTGAAGTGTAATCTGTAAACTCCCACGCGATATCACCGAGGATGCGTCCGTGTTCCTCAACAAAGAAAAACTCCTCCTTCGGCTTGGAAGACCTTCCGCCATACGCTTCCCCACTGCGATATCCGATCCTGTCATTTGTATCGGAAATAACGACGAAAGAATTTC
>CBFGXV010000365.1:0-4047 GCA_965652755.1 uncultured Chryseosolibacter sp.
CTAGATTTCTCCAGTTCAGATCCGGTTGCGTCTTGTCGAATGCATGGTAGTAGTATTGACCCGTGTTGACGTCCCACTCCCATGCGCTGCCGCCAAACGAACTGCGCCAGTTGTTTGGGTATGCTCCATTTTGCCGGGCATCTTTCCAGATATACCAGTCGCGTTTAGGATTGTCACGCGATGAACGTGACTCAAGAAACCATGGATGTTGATCCGACGTATGATTTGGAACCAGGTCAAGGATGATCTTCATATCCCTGTTATGGATCTGCTCCACCATCTCCTCAAAGTCGTGGAGTGTGCCGAAGATTGGATGAATCCCTTCATAGTCGGAGATGTCATAACCGAAATCCGCCATTGGCGAAGGATAGATGGGAGATATCCACACGCTCTTTATGCCCAGCCATTTCAGGTAATCCAACCGGTGCATGATGCCTCGGAGATCGCCGATGCCATCGCCGTTGCTGTCCTGAAAAGAGCGCGGATAAACCTGATAGATGATCCCTTCTTTCCACCATACTCCCCTCTGACGGGTTTGATCTTCATTCTGCATGCGGCAAATATTGTGTTGGAAGGAGGCTAAAAGAGTATGCCCTTGCGTTTATTCACCGACCCGTGGCGCGGGTGAACAGAACTGGACGGGAAACACAGCGGGAGTGTATACCGCTGGCTCAGCTTTTTTATATACGATCTGAAAAGCGGCTGATGGCAAAATACTGGTATAAAAACGCGGTTATTTATTCACTGCACGTCGAAACTTTTATGGATTCGAACGGCGATGGTGTGGGAGACTTTCAGGGTCTTACCCGTTCATTGGATTACCTTTCCGGCCTTGGCGTGAATTGTATCTGGCTTCTTCCTTTTTTCCCTTCGCCCAACCGCGACCACGGCTACGACATCAGCGATTACCTGAACGTCGATCCCAGGTTCGGAACATTGGCGCATTTCGTGGAATTCCTGGACGCAGCGGAAGAACGCGGCATCCGGGTGATCATCGACCTGGTGTTAAACCACACTTCGACAGAACATCCCTGGTTCCAGGAAGCGCGCAAAGACAGAAATTCAAAATACAGGAAGTACTATATCTGGCTTGATAAGAAACCGGCCAATCCGAATGAAGACATCATCTTTGCCCATCATCAGAACGGTAACTGGGAATACGATGAAGTAGCGGGCCAGTACTATTATCACACGTTTTATCAACATCAGCCTGATCTGAATATTACAAATCCGGATGTGCGGCGGGAAATTCAATACATCCTGCACTTCTGGCTTAAGCTTGGCGTGGCCGGGTTCCGCATGGACGCCGTGCCTCACATGATAAAAGCGAAAGGGAATGAAAAGTTCGAGGGAGATCCGTACGAGTTCCTCAAGGACATCCGTTCCTTTACAGAAGAACAGCGCAAGGACAGTGTCTTACTTGCCGAAGTGGATACGGAACCTGACGAATACAAGAATTTTTTCGGGGACAGTGATCAGGTTCAGATGCTGCTCAATTTCTATTTGAATAATTTCATTTTTCTGGCGCTTGCGCGGAAGGACGCAAGACCAATAGCGAAAGCCCTGGCAAAGTTGCCTCAGACCACGATGAAGGAGCAGATGGGAATTTTCATCAGGAATCACGATGAACTTGATCTGGAGCGCCTGACCGACAAACAGCGCGAGGAAGTTTACAAGGCTTTCGCTCCCGACGAGCACATGCAGATATACGGACGGGGTATACGCAGAAGGCTCGCCCCCATGCTTGGTAATAACCGCAAATGGCTGGAACTGGTATACAGCCTGCTGTTCACTTTACCGGGCACACCTGTCCTGCGGTATGGGGACGAGATCGGGATGGGGGATGACTTGTCGCTAAAGGAAAGGAATAGCGTGCGCACGGCAATGCAATGGTCGGGAGAAAACCACGGTGGATTTTCAGCTTGCCGCGAGACAACGCTGCCAGTCCCGATTATTGCTGAAGGTGACTTCGGATATGCTAAGGTCAATGTTCATAAGCAGATGCTCGATCCCCTGTCCCTGCTCAACTGGGTGGAACGGGTCATCTCGGTGCGTAAGGAATGTATTGAGTTCGGCTTTGGAGATTATGAAGTAATTTCCGTCGATCATCCCGGCGTCTTTGCTCACGTAAGTCGTTACAAAGCTGGTGCAGCCATGGCAGTCCACAACCTCACAGACCAACCGGTTACGGTGATCCTTGACAAATACTTCGAACATCTTATTGAATATTTCGGAGATCAGAAATACGAACCCGTCCAGGAAAATAACAGACAACTACAACTCGGGCCCTTTGGCTACCGGTGGTTCAGGAAGAGTCCCCTGTTCCTTTGAGTAGTTGACAATGCCCGTACGTGTTTGTAAAAATAGAAAAACCCATCTGTCAGGATGGGTTTTTCTATTTGTATGGGAATCAAGCTTAGCTTTCGTTCACTACGATGAGCATGTTGTCAGTGTCAACAGATCCGTCGTTGTCTTTCACTGTTAGCTTGAGGTAATACTTGCCAACATCGAGTCCGGATACAGTGAGGGTTCGCGAGGTAGCGTTATAAAGATTCACGTCAGGGCCGCCATATTGCGTCCACTTATAAGACACGATGCTTCCGTCTTTATCATAGCCGGAACCGTAAACCTTCAGGACATCGATGGCGTCGCCGATCCTTTTGTCATACCCTGCATTGGCGACGGGAGCTATGTTCGAAACAGGAGAGACCGAGGCAGTGGCACCGCTATTGCTCACAGTAATAACAACATCGTCGTAGTCAGTTGCGCCTTCGTTATCCTTTACTGTAAGGCGATAATAGTATTTGCCGTCCCGTAGCTCACTGATGACCATATTTGACGTATAGGGATTTTTTATCCTCGACGCTGCGCCGCCGGTTTGAGTCCAATGATATGAGGCAATCGAGCCATCTTTGTCCGTGGCGGATCCGACGACCGTGATCGCGGTGTAGGAGGTAGTGCGGTCACTTCCTGCGTTGGCGATGGGCGCAAGGTTGCCTGTTGTTGTTTCACCACTTGTAGTTGTGCCGCTGACAGTCACCAGCATGTCGTCGTAGTCACTAGCGCCTTTGTCATCCGTAACCCAGAGACGGAAGAAATATTTTCCAGACACCATTCCATTGATGGTCACGGCTGAAGTGGTTGCGTTCGTCATCGAGACCGCTGCGCCAGAAGTTTTAACCCATTTGTAAGAAACGATCTGACCATCGTTGTCGGTACCAGAACCATATAATTTGATAGAAGACGAACTTGTTGTCTTGTCAGATCCTGCGTTGGCTATCGGAACAATATTCGAAGTGGTACTCGACGATACATTTACTTTTACATCGTCGTACTTCACCGCTCCGTCATTATCCTTAACTGTCAAACGAAAGTAATATGTACCCTGGGCCAGGTTATAAGCCCTGAGCTTAGAAGTGTAATTCCCGCTGAGGCTGGCGGTACCACCTGAGGTCTTCGTCCAGGTATAAGAAGCTATGTTTCCATCGCTGTCGGAGGCTGTGCCCTGAATATAGACTTCGTTTGTCGGCAACGTGATCGACTTGTCTGATCCGGCGCTTACAACGGGATAGCTATTTGTAGGAGATGTCGTTGAAGTTGATCCATTCGTCCAGCTAAGCATCCAGCTGAGCGCGTCAGTCTGTTTGTAGACGCGGTCCCATATTCCATGACCGCCTGTCGGGAACAAGGTGGTTTTCGCCAGGGGACTTGGCTGGGGTGTGCACGCGTTGATCGCGTTGATCATTCTCGTCGTGACCGTGTAAGAGACAACTTTATCGTCCAATGCATGATAACCCCAAACCGGAACATCAGATGCTGCGATGGCGCAGGCTTTCGTCAGAGTACTTCCGCCTGAGCAGATCGGAAGAGCAGCGGCGAAAGTATCGGGATACGCACCAAGCACGGTCCAGGTTCCGAAACCGCCGAGACTGAGACCGGTGATGTATACCCTTCTGTCATTCACGCGCAGGCTTTTCTTTACGTGATTCAAGACGTCCATTATATAATTCGCAGGCCACGTGCCGTAATTGCTTTTGAGTTGTGGGG
>CBFGXV010000366.1:0-4047 GCA_965652755.1 uncultured Chryseosolibacter sp.
ATACCATGGTGGAACAGTTGAACTCATTCGCATTTGAAGTGACACGTGTTGCACGTGAAGTGGGGACGGAAGGAAAACTGGGAGGGCAGGCTGAAGTAAAAGGCGTTGCCGGAACATGGAAGGACCTGACCGACTCGGTGAATATGATGGCTTCGAATCTCACGAGCCAGGTGCGCGGTATCGCAAAAGTTGTAACCTCGGTAGCAACCGGAAACCTGCGCCAGAAATTGTCGATCAATGCAAAGGGTGAAGTAGCACAGCTTACCGAAACCATCAATGAGATGATCGAAACGCTCGCGGTATTCGCCGATCAGGTGACAACCGTTGCGCGTGAAGTTGGTGTCGAAGGAAGACTCGGAGGCCAGGCAAACGTGCCCGGAGCATCGGGTATCTGGAAGAATCTCACAGAGAACGTTAATCAGCTCGCGCAGAACCTTACAACGCAGGTGCGCTCAATATCCGAAGTGGCCTCGGCGGTAACAAAGGGCGACCTGACGCGCACCATTCGCGTCGAAGCAAAAGGCGAAGTGGAAGCGCTGAAGGATACGATCAACCAGATGATCGCCAACCTGCGCGCTACAACGCTGCGCAACCAGGAGACAGACTGGCTGAAGTCAAACCTGGCCAAGTTCACGCAGATGCTCCAAGGTCAGAAAGATCTCAACGCAGTGACTACACGCATTCTTTCGGAACTTGCGCAGGTTGTCAACGCACACTACGGCGCATTCTACATCCTTCGCCAGGACGATAATAGTAGACCGGCGAAACTTTCGCTCTACGCCGGATACGCTTACAAGGAAGAAAAGAACATCGTTCGCGAATTCAATATCGGCGAAGGCCTGGTCGGACAGTGTGCCCTTGAAAAGGAAAGGATACTGCTGACAAATGTGCCCGCCAACTATATCAAGATCGCGTCAGGACTCGGCAAAGCAAAGCCGTCGAACCTGATCATCCTGCCTGTGCTGTTTGAAAGCAACGTAAAGGCAGTTATCGAACTTGCCTCACTCGACGCGTTCAGCCAGACTCACCTCGACTTCCTCAGCCAGCTGACGGAATCTATCGGTATCGTGCTGAACACCATCGAAGCCAACACACGTACCGAAAGCCTGCTCATCCAGTCGCAGTCACTGGCGAGCGAGTTGAAGATCCAGCAGGAAGAGCTTCGCCGTACAAACGACGAGCTTCAGGACAAGGCGCTACTGCTCGTAAAACAAAAGGAGGAAGTAGAGGCAAAGAACAAGGAAGTAGAGGAAGCAAGAAGGTCGCTGGAAGAAAAAGCAGAACAGCTGCAGCTGACCTCCAAGTACAAGTCTGAGTTCCTTGCGAACATGTCGCACGAATTGCGCACGCCGTTGAACAGCTTGCTTATTCTCGCGCAGCAGCTCTACGAAAACGCGGAAGGAAATCTTTCCGAGAAGCAGGTCCGTTACGCGAAAACGATCCACTCCTGCGGTGATGACCTCATCCAGCTTATCAACGACATCCTCGACCTGTCGAAGATCGAATCCGGATTTATTTCCACGAACATCGCACCCGTCAATCTCACCGAGATTGCAGGATTTGTGGAGACCACATTCCGGCCAATATCGGAAGCCCGCAACCTTCGCTTCAGCATTCATCCAGCCGAAGATCTGCCTAACTCGATTGATACGGACATTCAGCGCCTGAACCAGATCCTCAAGAACCTGTTGTCCAATGCCTTCAAATTCACTGAAAAGGGCGGCGTGAACCTGCGTATCTTCAAAGCGAAGAATGGCTGGAAGTCCAATCCGAATCTTGATACTGCCAAAATGGTGATCGGATTCTCCATCAGCGACACCGGTATCGGTATACCGATGGAGAAACAGATGATCATCTTCGAAGCTTTCCAGCAGGCCGAAGGTTCAACAAGCCGCAAGTACGGCGGAACAGGTCTCGGACTCTCTATCAGCCGCGGGCTTGCGGAATTGCTCGGCGGTACCATCGAACTCGAAAGTACTCCCGGCAGAGGAAGCACCTTTACGCTTTATCTCCCGGTCGACAGCATCCCGATGGCCTTGCCAGGCACAAGGGAGAACATGAAAGCCATACAACAACTTCAATACGAAAAGGAACATGAGCAGGATGAGATCACCAGCCTGCTGACGAACCTTCAGATCACGAAAGAAGGGGTTGAAGGCCGGAATCTGGAAATTGTCAGCGAGCTGATCAACGAATCCGGTGATGACCGGAACCTGATACAACCGACTGACCAGGTACTGCTCGTCGTGGAAGACGATCTCAGGTTCAGCAAGATCATCATTGACAAGGCTCATGAAAAGAACCTGAAGGCAATCGTAGCGACGAACTACCTGGAGGTTTTTGATTTCATCAATCGTTTCTCCCCTGTCGCCATCACGCTCGACGTGAAGTTACCGGACACCAGTGGCTGGAAAGTGATTGACCTCCTGCGGAACGATCTCAACTACAGACATATCCCGATCTATGTTATCTCGGGTGAAGAGAATCGGATCCTCGCTTTGAAGCGCGGAGCAAGGAGTTTTATGCTGAAACCGCTCAACAACGAATCCTTGAACGAATTGTTTGTTGACGTTGATAACTTCAGCACCAGAACGGTCCAGCGCGTCCTGGTGGTCGAAGACAATGAGATCGATTCCTCGCAGATCGCCAAGATACTCGGCGATGACAGGCTTGAGGTTGAGATCGCCACCACCGGCGAGGCAGCGCTGCAAAAGATCAGAGAAAAAAGCTTCGACTGTATAATCGTGGATTATACGTTACCGGATATTTCCGGAGCGGAACTGCTGCAAAAGGTGAACAAAGCCAAAAACAGCCTGACCCCTGTGATTGTTTATTCAGCCAAGGATTTCAACCGGCAGGAATTGAACCAGATAAATCTGACGTCCAATGCCGTACTGATGAAGGGCGTGAACTCCATCGAACATTTGCTGGAGGAAGTAGTTACACAGCTGCACGTGCCGCATAAAGAACTGGCTCCCAGCAAACGCAGGATCATAGAAAATATCCGCAACAAGGAAGATATCCTTACGGGCAAGAATGTGCTGATCGTGGATGATGATGTGCGGAACCTCTTCGCGCTGACAACGGTCTTCGAACGCTTTAACATCAACGTCATCACTGCGGAAAGCGGGCACGAGGCTATACAGATCCTCAATGAGAACGCCAAGATCGACATGGTGCTGATGGATATCATGATGCCTGAAATGGACGGCTATGAGACCACGCAGCGGATCCGACGCGAGCACAAGAACAGTACGTTGCCGATCATTGCCGTCACTGCAAAGGCGATGAAAGGCGACAGACAAAAGTGTATAGAAGCCGGCGCTTCTGACTATATTACAAAACCTGTCAAAATTGATCAGTTACTCTCTTTAATGAGATTGTGGTTTTTTAAATAACATTGATGCAACCGAAGATCTTATTAGTTGACGACAGAGAAGACAATTTACTGGCGATAGAAACCATCTTCGAACCGGATGGGTATCGCTTTGTCAAGGCAAATTCCGGACGGGAGGCTCTAAAGATCCTCCTGCGGGAATTCGACTTTGCACTTATCCTGATGGACGTCAAGATGCCGAATCTCAACGGCTTTGAAACCGCGTCGCTGATCTATGAACGCGACAAGCTGAAACATATTCCCATCATCTTCATCACTGCAAATAATTTTGGAGATGAAAACCTGTACCGGGGCTATCAAGCGGGTGCGATCGATTATATATACAAGCCTATCAAGCCTGAAGTGCTCCGCGCAAAGGTCTCGGTGCTGATGGACCTGTATCGCAAAAACCGGCAGCTTCTCGCACAGGAACAACGCCTCGTGGCGATAAACAAGAGCCTCGAGATGGAGATCAAGGAGCGGAAGGCAAGCGAAGAAAAAGTGAAGCACCTCAACAGGCAGCTGCTGGAAAACATCGCGAGCCTGGAGCAAGCCAACAAAGATCTCGACAGGTTCGCCTTCATGGCATCGCACGATCTGCAGGAACCGTTGCGCAAGATCAGGATGTTCAGCGATCGCCTTGCCTTAAAATACAACGATGTGATGGATGA
>CBFGXV010000367.1:0-4022 GCA_965652755.1 uncultured Chryseosolibacter sp.
CTTCTTCCACGATCAGGATCTTGCCGTCGGTGTCAGGTTCCGAGGGTGTATTCATTGCATCCACCAGCAGGGAAAGATTACCACCAACCACAGGGGCCGTGACCGATCCGGTCCTGTTGAATTCAGAGGGAGTCGACGCAATCTGGCAGTTACCTTCAAAAAGTATTTTTCTGACGCTATCTACAGAGCCCTGTGATTCTTGTCTTCCGTAAAATATCGGCATTGTAGCATGAATGCTGCTGATGCCGATGCTAAGCAGGCGGAGATGGAATGCCGTTATATCACTGAAGCCTATGATCCATTTCGGAGATGTTTTCAGAGGAGCAAAGTCGATATCATCTATGATTCGGGTACTGCCATATCCTCCGCGCGCACAAAAAATAGCTTTGACTTCCGGGTCTTCGATCAGGTTTTGAAAATCGTCCCGTCGCTCTGCGTCTGTGCCGGCGAGGTATGAATGATTCAGCGAGAATATGTTCTTTGCGAGTTTTATATTCAGACCCCAGGACTCGAGGATCATTTGTGCGGGCTCGAGCTGTAATGGCGAAATCTTGCGCGCAGGGGCGACGATTCCTGCCGTGTCTCCGGCTTTTAGTTTTTGAGGGAAGATCATAGTGGACAAATTAAACTGTGCCGGACCAAAATAAAAAAGCCTTCCGGGCGGAAGGCTCTCTTTTTTAATGTGTCTTTGTCTTATTGCTTTGGCTGATTGCCAGGGGCGTTTGTTCCCTGGTTCTGAGCTGGCGTAGCGGGCTTCGGAGTTACACCTAACTTCTTCAAAACAAGATCTGAAACGTCGTTGTTTTCATCACCATAAAGGATGACGTCCAGTCCACCGATCTGCTGATTGAGTACAAACGTATAACCGTTCTCTTTGGCAACATCTTCAATAGCCTTGCCGACTCTTCCGTAGACAGGCTCCATCAATTGGTTCCTCTTGTTTTCGATGGTTGTCTGCGCATCCTGTTGCAGCTTTTGCAGATTTTCCTGTAACATCGTCAGTTCGCGCTCTGTGTTCTGACGGACAGCATCGAGCATCGTGTTAAGGTTCTGCTGGTAATCAGCGAGTTTTTTCTGGAACTCCTGAACCTTCGAATCAATCTGGTTCTTCAGCTGGGTTTGTGTGGATTGAAGTTCGGTCTCAATCTTTTTAGCTTCCGGCATCTGGCTGAAGATATAATCGACATCCGCATAACCGATCTTAGAAGATGCCGAGGCCGTTTGCGCCTGACTAATAGTAAAGGTCCCAAGTGCGAGCGCAAAAAATACAACAAGTTTTTTCATTGGAGTTTATTCAATTTAGTTTTTAATCTTATCATTCGGGTCTCCGAGGCCCAGTTCATCGAGTACGAAGTCTGTGTAATCAAATCTCGGATCCGTGTAAATCATCACCAGTTCACTGGCCTTATCAAACACGATTGCCAGGTTGTTTTGTTTGGCGACCTTATCAACCGCGTCCCAAACTTTATCCTGAACGGGTTTGACAAGTTCCTGCTGTTTCAGAAATAAAAGCCCCTCGAAACCGAAGACCTTTTTCTGATATTCCTTCATCTCCTCTTCTTTTTTCTGAATAGCAGCAGTTCGTTCATTTTTCATTTCTTCCGTCAGAAGAACCTGTTCGGCCTGGAGAGCGCTGTACATGCCTTTTATCTCCTTGTTCATATCATCAACTTCCTTGGCCCATGCTTCCGTAAGCTGGTCGATTTCGTCCTGTGCCTTCTTATAATCGGGCATTTTGTTCAGGATAAAATCGGTGTCAATGTAGCCGAACCTCTGTGCATTGACAAAATTCAGGCCGAAAATGAGAAAAAAAACTGTAATTAAACAAACCCGCATAACTATCTGATTTGCTGGCCAATTGTAAAGTGAAACTGCGAACCGCTGGGTTCGGATGCATAGGGCAGTGTATCAAACCCATACGCCCAATTCAACCCGATCAAGCCAAAGGCAGGCATAAAAATGCGCGCTCCAAAACCGGCGGACTTGTACAATTTAAAAGGATTAAAATCTTCGTAATTCGCCCAGTTGTTACCGGCTTCAACAAAGCCAAATCCGTAAATGGTAGCTGCACTTCCGGTAGTAACGGGATAACGCAGTTCTAGCCCCAGCTTATCATAAACGATGCCGCCCTGTACATTATTTCCTGAATTTACTTCGCCGTAACGATCGTACAGCGGAGGAGTTATTTTATTGTTCTCGTACCCTCTCAGGCCGATGATCTCCTGGCCGAGGAGGAAGGAGTTAAAGCCGCCGGCAAGTCCGTCTCCCCCGAGGAAGAAGCGTTCAAACGGTCCGATACCTGCTTTGTCAGTATACGATCCGATGAAGCCAAAGTGCGCCTTCGCTTCAATGACGAGTTTCTTCTTGCTGTCAAGAGGCAGATAGTATTTGGCGTCAAACATCCACTTATGGAATTCGATCCATGCGAACTTATCGGCATTTGCTGCAGTACTGTAATCAAGATCCCTCCACACGGAGTGAGGAGGAGTAAGCGTGAGGCTCAATGAGATCTCAGACCCTTGTGAGGGATACATGATCTCGTTAACACTTCTCCGCGACAATGTGGTGTTGAACGTGAAACTGTTTGCATCGCCATCCTCAAAGCCGAGACCACCGGAGTACCAGTTGTTCAGCGTGTACCGCAGGAATGACACTGAGTTTGTCAGTGTGAAATAGTTGTCAGGCCATTCAAGTCTGCGGCCAAGACCAACGGTGACGCTATTGACTTTTAGCGTAGGCGTGTCGTCCGTAGGATCCGGAATTGGCGCATAATAGCTGAAGAGCGAACGCTGTACAGAACTGTTCAGACTCACTGTGAGTGAGTGCGGTTTCCTTCCGCCCAACCACGGTTCTGTAAATGAGAAACTATAGCTTTGGTATTGTCTGCCGTTTGCCTGCACGCGCAATTGGAGTCGCTGGCCGTCTCCCACCGGTAGTGGTTTCCAGTTCTTCAGGTTAGGAACATTCCGCAGCGAGAAGTTATTGAAGGTCAGTCCAAGGGTTCCGACAAATCCGTAATAACCACCCCAGCCACCTGATAACTCGATCTGGTCGTTCGATTGTTCTTCGACCTGCCATTCAATATCCACGGTGCCTTCGGCCTGGTTTGGCTGAAGGTCGGGATTAACTTTCTCCGGTGCGAAGTAGCCTAGCTGAGACAAGCTCTGTTGCGTGCGAATAATATCCGAGCGTCTGAATTTTTCCCCGGGGATAGTCATCAGTTCGCGGCGGATAACGTGGTCGCTCGTGCGCTCGTTTCCGGTAATAGTTACCTGATCGATGGTCGCCTGCTCGCCTTCAAATATCCGCATCTCTACATCGATGCTGTCTCCTGCAACGGCAACTTCAACGGGATTGATCCGGAAGAACAAGTAACCATCGTCCATGTACAGCCCGCTGATATCCATTCCTTTCGGGTTGAACTGCAGCTTGCGCTGGATCAATTCTTTGTTGTAGACATCTCCTTTTCCGATTGCAAGTACAGCGTCGAGCTGTTTGTCTGTGTACACAAAATTCCCGGCCCATATAATGTTCCGGAAATAATACTTCGGCCCTTCGTAGACTTTGAAGTCTATGTTGATGGTCCGGTCGTCATGTTTATAAATTGAATCCTCCACGATCTCCGCGTCGCGGTACCCTTTCGAGTTGTAATAGTCGATGACGTGTTGCTTGTCTGCCTCGTATTCACTCTGGATGAATTTCGAGCTCGCAAACACATTGAGTTTCACATTGTCGGCGAGGAATTCCTTCGCTTCCCTCCAGCTGACCTTGTAGCGTTTGCCAAGATATTTCTTGGGTTGAAACGCTGATGTCAACAAGGTCCTGTGAAGGATGAACCGTGGGTGCTCCTTCGTTTTCTTCATCCTTTTTTTCAGCGCGCCATCGGCGATATTTTCATTCCCGACAAATGAAATCTTGTTGATCTTAACTTTTGACTTCGGGTCGACATCGATCTGCAGTTTGATGCCATCATTGAGCGTATCAAGCTCCTGTGTCACTTTTACTTCCGTGTTGAGGAAGCC
>CBFGXV010000368.1:0-4007 GCA_965652755.1 uncultured Chryseosolibacter sp.
CGGAATTGAATTCAAAACTCAACAGCGATCCCCGGATAGAACCTGTAAGTGTTCCGCGCAAAGTCAACGTGTCGTTCTGCACTAACTACACCATGCTCGAGATCGGTCACGCGCTTATGCCTTCAGGTCATCTGCTTGCGAAGAAGAAACAAGCTCTGGTCGATTATTTCAGGAGCACCGGGAATTTTTCAGAACGCGAGATAGCGCAACAGGTGCGATTTGCCACGGAGGTGGCAGCGCAGGTGATTGCATATGCAAAAACCGACGGGTATAATAAGCTCAGCACATATGCGCGATACACCCCAAAAAGGGGAGAGGGTTACTGGTATCCGACGCCGCCGGCGTATATGGGAGCCGTTGAGCCGCAGTGGCGAACGATCAGGCCGTTCTTCCTGGATTCGGCAGCGCAGTTCGCTCCGACACCGCCGGCTCCTTTCAGCAGGGACACCGCCAGTTCATTTCACATCCAGATGATGGAAGTTTATAACATTACGCGCTCATTGACGCAAGAACAGATGGAGATTGCGAGCTTTTGGGATTGCAATCCTTTCGCAGTTTCTTTTTCCGGACATATGGCGATCGGACTAAAGAAGATCTCGCCGGGTGGTCACTGGATGGGTATAACGGGGATTGCCTGCAGGCAGGCCGGACTCTCACTGGATTCAGCGATCTTTGTACATGCAGTTGTTGCGATGACCCTGCACGACGCCTTCATCAGTTGCTGGAACGAAAAATTCCGGAGTGACCGCATCCGTCCTGAAACAGCTATCAACAAATACCTTGATTCAGAATGGCGCCCACTTTTGCAGACACCCCCGTTCCCGGAATACAGCAGTGGGCACAGCGTCGTGTCGTCATCTGCTTCAGTGGTCTTGACTTACCTGCTTGGCGAGAATTTCAAATTCACAGATACATCAGAGGTGTATTTCGGTTTGCCTGAAAGGGAATTCAATTCGTTTAATGAAGCGGCTACCGAAGCCGCGATGTCGCGACTCTACGGAGGCATCCACTTCCGCGATGCATGCGAGGAAGGTCTCGTTCAGGGACGCAAGGTAGGTTTGAAAGCACTTAACAGCGTATTCGGTTTGCAACCGTAGGGCTATGCATCCGCGGCATCTCAGGATAAAGCGGGAATGATTTCCATCCAAAGTTATTTCTTAGGATCAACAACGATGCTGGTTGCAGTTCGCATGCCTTAATGAGACTTTTCGGAAGGGGCAGGCCTTGTGTCTTCCATGTTCTCTTTGGGGCAACGGGGAATCCAGCGCTTCCGCGTCCAGTCAGTTCGTTATCGGGGCTAGCGAAATGTTAACGTGCGGTCCAAACCTTTATTCCCATCATTACCGCAGCATATGCCCATCCTTTGCAGCAAAAATTTCGCCCCCAATCAATTTTAGGAAACGGAATCACAAACGGTTGCACCACCGTTTGCAAAGGAATGAAAACTTCGTTATAATTACATATCCACGTTCTGATGCACCTTCTCCACCAAACGCGGATAATTCACCTTAACTAAACCTAATATGATGAGAAAATTTACTCACTATTTATTACTGGGTGCGATCTGGTTTAGCATCGGAAGTTGCGAAGATGATGAAATAACAGCTCCGTCTAAGCCAACATTCCAAGCCAGCCTGACCAACGCCAAAGTCGGCGATCCGATCACGTTCACTGTTAATGAAGTGAACGCGGAGGCTATCTCCCTTCTTCCGTATGGTTTGCCCGGCGGAGACGCCGGAATCCTTATCAAGAAGTTTACTAACGGGACGGCTAGTGTTGCGTTTTCGTATGCACGGCCAGGAACGTTTCAGGCAATTGTCGTGGCGAATAACCACTCAGAGGACGGTAAAAACGTGGAGAACGTCCAGTCCGACCCGATCACAATCACCATAAGCAGCAGCAACAAATCTATTTCTGCTTTCTCCTTTAAGGATGTTACCACT
The DNA here is from genome assembly GCA_965652755.1 of uncultured Chryseosolibacter sp. Classification (GTDB taxonomy): domain Bacteria; phylum Bacteroidota; class Bacteroidia; order Cytophagales; family Cyclobacteriaceae; genus Chryseosolibacter. Next base: position 1,944 of record CBFGXV010000368.1, read on the forward strand.
GAAACAACAATTGATGAAACGGCAAAGACGATTGAAGCTACGGTTCCGTATGGTACCGACGTTACAAAACTGAAAGCAACCTTTACCAGTTCCCCTTTCTCAAAGGTCACGATTGGTGGGGTAGAGCAGGTGAGCGGTACGACCGAGAATAGTTTTACCACGCCTAAGGTCTACAAGGTTACCGCCAACGACGGGTCCATGTCGGACTATACCGTAACCGTGAATGTCACACCAGTCGAAACGGCTAATACCATCAAGTCTGTTTCCGCCACGGCGGCAAGCACATCAGCAGAGGAAAAACAGCTCGGCGTCTTTCTGGATAATACCTCAAAAACCATTGTTGTTTACGATACGCTTGGAACGGCTTCGACACAATTCGATTCTGTAGGAATTGGTTATGAGCTGGATGGTGAATTCGCGATCCTGAAGCATGGAGGTAAAACCTTGGCTCAGGAGTCGGTCCTCAACCTGACCACTGTGCAGGAAGTTCAGGTTTTTTCACAGGATTCGGCTAATTCCGGCGGGATCCAAACTTATGCAGTTCATGCAGTGGCTGCACCGAAGCTCGGGTTATCGTTTCCCGGATTGGTGCCGGATCCTGCGGCAAACGTCAACCCTACAAATTTTGCGATTGATATAAGCGTCCTGAGTGGAACGGATGTGAGTAACATCAAGACTGTCGCGTCTACGACCTCCCCGGTCGGCGTAACGGTTACGGGCATTAAGGTCGACGGAGCAACCTTCATCAGCGGTACTGATGTCGACTACACGGAGCCAGTTGAATTCCAACTCACCGTGACTGACGCGAATAAGGGCGTTAACTACACGGTGACGTATACTGTTACAGTTACCGTCGTTCCCTAACTTTTAAAATCAAGCAACATGAAAAATATTTATAAGTACTTTAAGTTCAGCCTGCTTATCCTGATGATGGGATTTGCGTCAGCGCTCTATGGTCAGAATGAAATCAGCGGAAGGATCACCGACGAAACCGGCTCACCTCTGCCAGGTGTAAGTGTATTGGTAAAGGGAACGACAACAGGAACTTCTACCGATAATGAAGGCAGGTACAACCTGTCTGCTCCCGCCGACGCGGTGTTAACGGTCTCCTTCATCGGCTTTGGTACGAAAGAAGTCCCTGTAGAGAACAGGACGATCATAGATATTTCACTCGAGCCTGAAGTCACAGCGCTCCAGGAAATAGTTGTTACTGGCTACACGACGCAGAACAGAAAAGACATTACTGGTGCGGTATCCATCGTCAAAACTTCCGATCTGCTGGCCACACCCTCAGGGAATCTTCAGCAACAGTTGCAGGGACGTGTCGCTGGTGTCGTAACCAGTGGCACCGGAGTTCCCGGCGCGGGCGCTAAGGTGCGGGTCAGGGGATTCGGCTCATTTGGGAACAACGATCCGCTATATATAATCGATGGAGTACCAACATACAACGTTAACAACATCAATCCGCAGGATATCGAAAGTATGCAGGTATTGAAAGATGCATCTTCGGCTTCCATTTACGGGTCGCGAGCCGCCAACGGTGTGGTGATCGTTACAACCAAGCAAGGAAAGCGGGGTGTGCCGCAAATCACAATCGATTCTTATTACGGCGTGCAGAAAGCTCCGAAAGGACCGGACCTTTTGAATCCCATGGAACTCGGTCAATTGATGTGGCAAAGTTTAGCCAATGCGGGGCAGACACCTTCGCATCCGCAGTTTGGAACGGGTGCTCAACCACGGCTTCCCGACTATATTCTCGCTGGCAAGAGTGCTGGTGTGATGGAAGGACACCCTGATACCAACCCCGAGTTGTATAATATTGACTTTAATAGCCCGCGACATCAGATCGTTCCCTTCAATAAGGAAGGAACAGATTGGTGGGATGAAACTTTCCAAACTGCGCCTATACAGAGCCATCAGATCAGTGCCAACGGTGCTACAGAGGCGAGCAAATACTCGATCGGTTTCAATTATTTCGACCAGGATGGAATCATGCCTTATACAAATTATTCCCGCTATAGTGTGAGGGCTAATACCGAATTCAAGTTCAAGGACAAGATTCGT
>CBFGXV010000369.1:0-3998 GCA_965652755.1 uncultured Chryseosolibacter sp.
GCGTCAAATAACATGTCTGCCTGATTTTCTTAAGATATTGTTATAATTGTCAAAGAAGATCTTTTTTCGCTGTGAGTCTTCGAGATTCGCGGCGAGCAGATGACCCACTCCCTGGTAGAAACTGTTATCGCAACCAAAGAACAGGCGGTCGATGCCCACAGTGCTTACAGCAAAATCAACTATGTTCGCGTCGTTGTTGCTTCCGGAAATATCGACGAACACGTTTGGTGAATTCCTGAGCGTGTTGCATGCGTCTTCCCAATCTTCTCCCCCGGCGAGATGTGCGAACTGGAACATTGCTTCGGGATATCGTTTGGCAATGTCCACAAAGTCTTCCGGGATGGATACATTCTCCGGTTCACCGGGATCATAGGTGATACGCGACTTACCGATACCAACATGCATCAGAATGATCATCTTGAGATCAATAAATTTTTCGATCACCGGATAAAACAATGGATCATTTATCTTAACATGATTGTAGACCTTGAGTCCCACTGTTCCCAGGTCGACGCATCGTTTTATTTCTTCCAGTGATTCCTTTTGAAACCGGGGATTGATCGTCGGTTGTCCGATGAATCTGTCCGGGTGGCTTTTCATGGCCTTCAATACCAGATCGTTGCACTTTATAAATTCCTCCGGCAGGCCTTTGCTGCCAGGGGCCATGGGTCGGGAGATCACAAGTTTTTCGATACCCAGGCGATCTGCCAGATCGATCTGCGTTGCGGGGCTGTCGTCAGAAAAAAACACATGCGCGTGAGAGTCGATCTTGCGGTATGACATAACCTCCTTCATCAGGTTGAAAGGTGTACGCGTTGATTCCGCGGAGCTGCCCTGAACATCGCGCGAAGAGCAACTGAGCATTTGTTGACCCAGTACGAGCACGGCGCCCGCGACACCAGCGCTACCTATAAATCTTCTGCGATTGATATTCCTCATTGGAAGATTAAGACAATGTTTTGTTGATTGCGATCCCGAACTTCCGGTAACGTACCCGTAAAATAGGCGATCATTTCAAATAATCCAATTTCGTCGGATGATTTCTTACGCGACCAGCCGTTCGCACCACCCCGTGCGGAAACGTATCGCATGTTTATTCCTTCACCAGATTATTTAATGTATAACAGATAAGCCCGTTTTCCAGCGACTGTCCTGCTTCGCTTTTGATGTTGCTCAACTTCAGTTCGTAGATGTAACCTGCCTTCAACGCCGGCACAGAAAGCCGGACTTTTTTTCCATCAGAAGATATTTTTATTCCAGATACTGAAATATTCTGCAGGTCAAGCTGGATGGATGTGTCAACTGGTTCGCTTGCATCTTTCTTGTAGTAGTCGTAGTAATAGTGTCGCAGCGTATAATTGCCGGGATTCGAAGCCGTCGCCTCATCCACAGGTTGTGTGAACGTGAGATCGAACCCGTCAGCTTTCAGATTCATCGTTTGAATCTCCATCGGTATTGCGCCCGTGAATGCGATGCGTTGAACTCCTTCTGCGCCCGCCCATCCATGATCTGTCTGGCCCACCCACAGACTTCCATCGGGAGAGAACGCCAGGCGGTTATTCCCCATACGAAGGCCTTTCCCATCCATGAAAGGAACACATGCCCCCTGTATCGCTCCACCTACTTCTTCGAGCATGACCCGAACGATGCGCTCGCGATTCATCTCCCCTACCAGAAGCTGCCCCGAGAATGGACCAAACTTTCCATCCGTTGTATCGCAAAGGATCTGAGCTGGTGAATTCGCCATAATACCCTGCGGGAATAATACAGCCGCGCGGGTTCGTATATTATTCAATTGGGATACGGGCTTGTAAAATGGATTTGATCCGTTCCAATCATCCCGCCACACCAGACTCGCCGGGTGTCCGTAGAATTTCCCTTCTTCAATGTGGTACAAGGCACTGGTAGCAACCCAGTCGCCCTGATTATCGGCGATGAACAAATTTCCGCTTTCGTCAAAACCTATTCCGTTGGGAGATCGCAATCCCGACGCGTGTGGCACAACCTTTCCATCAGGAGTTATTTTCAAAACCCATCCGCGGTATGGGACGACTGAAAACATCTGTCGATTTCCCTTATCGCCATCGCGGCCCAGGATGTTCAACCTGCCACGCACCTGTTTCATGATCCCATCTCCGGACGATCCGGTATTTAATGCGATATAAAGATTTCCTTCGCCGTCACGTACAGGTCCGTAGTTGAACTCGTGATAGTTGCCCGAGATGCCGAAATCGTCTGTAACTGTTTCAAAGAGATCGGCCATGCCGTCTCCATCAGTGTCTTTTATCCTTGTCAGCTCTGGCTGTTGCATGACCAGTATCTCTGAGTCGTTTATTACCAGCAACCCTAGCGGATCATGGAGTCCATCCGCAAACATCTTCCATTCTTTTGTGCGTGGATCGTAGATCATCACCTCTCCCCTGTGAAAGCACGCGACCATTCTGCCATCGCTGAAAAATCCCAGCCCGCCGACTTCTGCGTTTAACCCTGCCGGCATCGCGATGGTTTCTATCTCATAGGCGCTCCCGGGAGTGTAATCAACCGTCGGGGAACATCTTTGCCATAGCAGAACAGCTCCGAGCACGATGACCAGTGAACCAGATGTGATTAACCACGCAGGCGTTCTTGACCAGATCATTTTTCTTTTTTGCTTTTAGTCATTACAATGTTGAAATCCTGCGCTTCTTCCGGTGAAAGGACAATGGTATTATTCTTCATCTTTCCAACTGAAGACTTATATAAAACACCATCAGTCGCTTCGAAAAAGAACAAAACATTTTCACGTGCCGACGGAATCCGGAATGTCCGCAGCAGCCCATTTCCACCTGCCTCCGGCTTGATCAGCTCGTAAACATCAACACCATCGATCGTGTAATGGAACTCCGGGTAACGATCCTGTAGTCGGTAACCTTTAAACGTCGGTATGGATTCGCCGGCGCCAATGCGCAGATTGCGGATTGATCTATTGCGATAGAATATTGTCCCCAGGACTTTGGCGACTGAATTTGGTTTTCCCTTCCACAGGCCTGTATTGTCAACAAAGGCTCCCTGCCATGCGTAGCGCATGATGCATGCTTCTGCGTCCCAGCAGTAAGACAGATCGTCCGTCAGCCGCACTGCGATGGACGCCGGGCTGGATCCTTCCATGTAAGCGCGATACAGATAGGGAGGTTCTTCCTTGTAAGGATGGTTCGCTGACACATGAGCGCTATGCGAGTCGTCCGCCGATCTTTTTTGTCGCGATGGTGGAATATTCGGATCGGTTTCAAGGGACGGGAGGGCGGGATCATCCGTTACATACATCGCTCCAAACATCGAGAAGCCGTGTCCTGGAAACGTGCAAACATACGGATAGATTCCGATTTCCTTCGGCGCGGTGAACGTGATTGATCGTTCCTGTCCTGGTGCCAGCACGGGGATCGACCACAACACTTCCGACGATTCGGGGATATAGTTCATCTGCGGTCCCTCTTCTTCAAGCTTCATGGCAGCATTCACAACGTCAAGACGTTTACCCGGTTTGGTGATGAGCAGATTATGGCTCATGTCATCCGCGTTCTTTAATATCAACTTTACCTGCACCCCGGGCTTAACGGCAAAGCGCGCCTGGTCAAATTGAAGGCCGGGAACAGCGGTGAGCGTGATTACAACGGACTGGCTGGTGGTGTTTTGCCGCCGCGCATTCATTTGCATCAGCAAAAAAGCCGGCACGATCAAAATAAGCAAGAATGAAAAATGCTTTCGTTCCATTATTATACGGGTCCCTTAACAGAGCCGTTTATTGTTGCACATTTAAGTTTTGACATCAACGCCTTTCTTCCTGAGAAGTGGCCCGGCGAGTCTCCTATAATTTCCGCCAAAGATCTTCATCCGGTCTGCGTTGGATATCGCCGCGTCCAGAACTTTCGACAACTCAGTTGCAAATGACCGGCTCGGACCATGTCCTCCCCACACAATACGATCCGCACCGAGTTCGTTTACCGCGTAATCGACAGAAC
>CBFGXV010000370.1:0-3985 GCA_965652755.1 uncultured Chryseosolibacter sp.
GCAGTCTTGAAAACGCTTGATCCCGAAAACCCTCCATATGCAATTCCATCAGAATTAAGGGCCACTCCGTAAGGCTGTGTGTGATTAGAAGGAACGTTAACTGTTGTGGTCACAAAAGAGGCGGCATCGTCTCGCGACAAATAGATGGTGTAGCTTGCCCCGTTGCTCTCCGTCAGAAAAATGTAGTTAGTAAGGGGATCCATATCCATGCGGGAGCCGCCCGGGGCGTTTCTCTGTGTCCAGCTGACACCCCCATCGGAAGTAATGGAGATCCGATCGCCCGAGCCTCCGTATCCCAGTGCATAAATTTTATTGTTAAGGAATTTTAAGTCACTTAAATAATTTATTCCAACAGTTGACAACGGGATTTCGGTAGCGGACCCGCTCGTAGGTGTCGTTGTGCTGTTGAGAACAATTTTATAAAATTTGTAAGCGGATGCGTTTGAATCATAAAGGTAGGCATATACAATTCCGTTCTGGTCCATCGCCACGGAACTGGTGTTGTCATACTGATTAAAACTATAGCTGGCAGGCAATCCCGAAAGCGTTAATGCCGCCGACCACGTGGTTCCCTGGTTACCTGAGTAATATAATTTGTTAAAACTGTAAGCCAGAATTTTTGTGCCGTCAGGACTTACAAAAGCGTTGGCATCCGGGGTAACAGCAATGGGGTCCCATGAAAACCCCTCGTTCGCGGATTTATACGATGGTCCGCCATAGCCCGCCAACAGCAACAAGGTTTTTGGTGAACCGGTCGCAGCTTTGATTACTGTATAATCGGAACCATCCGCAGCTATTTTGCTCCATGATTGACCGGCGTCTGTGGAACGGAATGCAAATGCGCCTGTTACAAAAACGTATCCGTTATCTGCCACAGCAATGCGGCGTAAGGACTGATTCTCAATTCCCGTACTGACCTCCGTCCATCCTATACCTCCATTAATTGTCTTATATACACCGGAATATTGCGAGCCAACAAATAAATTGCTGGCGTCCCTGGAGGCGGCGCAGGTGATGTCTTCGCCGCTCGTGTTGAGGAAAGCCGTTGATTTGGGGCTCCAGTCGCAACAAGTCCTGGAGTATACTTTGTTGTTATTATTGTCAAAAAGGAAGAGGGTGTTGTTATCGGCGGAATAAAGCAGCCTGGCATTAGAGCCATAGGTAGTAGCATCAGCAATCCCGGTTTCCGTAACGGCAGCCCATGCAGCGGTATAAGGATGTGAGATAGTATATATTATTGAACTATAAGTTGCGATGGCAATTTGTGAACCATCGGATTTCGCCGTGAGAGACACGGCGTTTGATATTATATCTGATGGAACCGGAGCCGTGAGCTGCACAAAGGAAGTTCCATCATCGGAGGATTTCCACGTGCCGCTGCCGTTTAATGCGTAAATTTCCCCGATGGTGTTCGATACAAACTGTGAAAAATACTGGCCCTGGTAACCTTTTGTCCACGTAAGTCCGCCGTCAACCGATCGGAAAACTGTGTACTGCCCGTCCCCATAATGATATCCCATTATGTAAAGCGTTCCTGATAAGACATTGACGGAGAACTCCGTCCCGCTGTCGAAGCCTCCGGAACCGCTTCCGGAGGCTGAATTTACTTTTGTCCACGTTGTGCCATCATCTATTGTTTTATAGAGGTTGGAGTACGCCAGGGCATAGATGGTTCCGTCGTTGGCAAGGTATAGGTCGTTGATTCTGTGTGAATCATTTTCGTCCATGACCGCAGGCGTTTGTGTCACCCAATTGTTTCCATTATCCGCTGATCTGAAAATCGCCTGATTGGGATTACCTCCCAATGCGTAAACCGTACCATTCGGATGAACAATGACATCCTTCATCTCACCTCCGTATGGACCATTTGTTTTAACCCACTGCTGGGCATGGAGGCCAAAATCAATAAATAACGCGGGCAAAAAAAGTAATATTAATCTCATATCTCCAGGCTTAATACTTTTTCATAAAATCAGTTACTGCGGGAATCCAGGAAGCTCGATGGCAGTGCCGCCGTTATTTCCGGTTCCCGGATCAGACGTCCCACCGCCGCCACCAGCCAGCACGGACACCGCGCCCCCTAAAGCGAGAATAGGAAGCACCTTCAGCAACAAGGGCACTTTTCTGGTGACCGTAAAATGCTGCGATCTGACTACGTTCTCATTGTCTTTCGTGTCTGTGATGCGGATGGAGTAATCCTTTCCGACAGGGGTATGCGGAGCGATCAGAAAAGAGTATGTTCCGCTGTTCGATTGGTTGTTCTGTGTCTGAATGGGCTGATCACCCTTCATCAGTTCAATCGTGATCTGATTGCTGTTGCCCGGCTTCCATGTAAGGGTATGCGTTTTGCCGCGCTTGAATTTATCACCCTCGGAAACGTTGTTGATCTTGGCAATGGGAACAAACATCTTTCCCCTGATCTCAAGGGATAACTTTCCTTTGTAGGGACCCAACTCTTCACGAATGCTCCACTCAATTTTTTTATTCGCTCCCGGCTTGACTTCCATGCCTACATCGCCTCCAACTTTTGTGAGGGCGGTTGCAAAATTGCTTTGCGATGAATAAAGACTGATCTGATATTCGTTTGCAGGATTGCTGTCTTCGAGATCGTAATGAACCACGATCTTTTCGCCGGCCAGCTCAACTCTCTTAATAGAAGCTTTCTGACCATACGCAGCGGTAACCGCAAGCAGGAGGACTACAGTTAACTTTTTTCTCATACCATCAGGATTAGGGATAAGAAAGTTAATCAAAAGCCGCTTAAATAGGGAGAAAGCCTACACAAACTTCCGGTCGACGCCATTTTTTGCGGCTTGCCGAAGTTTTACACGTATATGGTTATGAAGGTTAACCTGAAATTGTAACCGTGCACTTCTTTTTTCGACGGGCTAGTGTGGAAACTTGTCCACGCCTATCGTATCCCTCATTGAGATACCCTTGTGCACTCTTGACTGCTTGATGAGCATTCTTGCATGGCCTGAATCCGTAACTGTGTCTGTCGAAGTCTTCTTCGTATATCGGGCTTCACATGATATATGGCTTGCTGGAGCATCCTGTCCACAACTCTTATGCAGTTTCTGTTCGTAGGCCCGAGAATTTGCCTTAAGCTTCCTTAGATTCCACATTGGGTGGAGACCCTTGCTTTTGGCTAACACTTCTCCTACCAGCGTGTTCCGGACTTGCACCCTATAGCGATTAAACATGCCTGACGCACAAAAAAGAAGGTGCCGGAACGGCACCTTCTTTCTCAAAATAGTTCGAAAAGCTGAACGAATTAATTTACATCCCAGAAAACCTTAGTCTGCGCGTCGTCAGTACCACCGATCAACTGAATAGCCTCGTCGAGGTTCTGTCTGTTAAGAGTCGCTTCTTCGATAGGGAAAATGAACCGCTTAGGGATATCGTCATAGGTTAAAAGCGGAGGGGCGTTGAAGCCTGCGAAATCGAGGCGTCTCCATACAGTCCATCCTTCGAAACCTCTGTTGTACAGAGCAAGCCAGTGTTGGACGCCGATCTTTTGCTTCCAGTCACCCGCAGCGGTCGAATACGCAACATCCGGATTTAAGAGGTAGACGTCAATATCAGTATCATCAACATTCCAATATTCCATTGATGCGCGGATACCTGCATTGTAGTGTTCCTCAGCAGTGCCCGCAACCGCAAATCCCCTCTCTTCAGCTTCCGCCAGGAGGAATTCAACTTCGGCGTAGTCAAGAATGAGACCTTCTGTGGTCGGCTCGTAGAAAGGTTCTCCGATGTGCGAGAACAGAGCGAACGTGTTGTTTGTGCCATACACGCCACCTTTGTAGGTGCCATCTTCGAGAGGCTGCGCGTACACTTCGATCCTGGGATCGCCCAGATCGTTCAACACATCAACAAGCGTGTTCGCCACGACATAGTCATCCCTTCCGCTCTGTACGAGGTCTTCGTGAACAGGGTGTGTATTCGGGAAAGCATCCAGATAAGTGATGGAAGCATTATCATC
>CBFGXV010000371.1:0-3968 GCA_965652755.1 uncultured Chryseosolibacter sp.
GCAGTGATGATGAAACAGCAAACCTGGAACGATATCCTCGCCACGATGATCAAGGTAAGGCAGATGCATGGCTGGACCGAATAGTCTTGCTGGTTACGTTTTTGACTAAAGTTTAACAGATAATAACAATGGCTAAAAAAGTATTGAGAATCGGGCTGATCGGCGGCGGATTTATGGGTCGCACTCACTCGAATGGTTATAACCGCATTCAAAATTTCTTCCCCGAGCTGGAGTATCAGCCCCAGCTAAAAGCTGTGTGTACAAGAAATCCTGAGAAAGTCAGGGCCTTTGCGGCGCAATGGGGCTATGAATCCAGCGAGACTGACTGGAGGGTACTTGTCGATCGCGACGATATCGACGCGATAGACATCTGTACACCAAACGATACGCACGCCGAGATCGCCATTGCAGCAGCGGCCAAAGGAAAAATGATTCTTTGTGAAAAACCGCTCTCGCGCACGCTCGCGGAGGGCCAGAAAATGGTAGATGCAGTTGAAAAAGCGAAGGTGGCAAACACCGTATGGTACAACTACCGGAGAATTCCCGCCGTCACGCTCGCGAAGCAGATCGTAGACTCCGGAAAACTCGGAAAGATATTTCACTACCGCGCGAATTTCCTCCAGGACTGGACGATAAGTCCGGAACTGCCGCAGGGAGGTGAAGGGCTCTGGAGACTCGATGTCGATGCGGCAGGTTCGGGTGTAACCGGTGATCTGCTAGCCCACTGCATCGATACAGCAATGTGGCTCAACGGAGCTATCAAGGACGTTTCCGCCGTCACTGAAACATTCATCAAGGAACGTGTGCACCAGGCAAGCGGAAAAGTTCAGAAGGTTGGTATCGATGATGCGTGTATCTTTCATTGTCACTTTGACAACGGCTCACTGGGACTGTTCGAGTCCACGCGTTACGCGCGCGGGCACAAGGCGCTTTATACCTTTGAAATAAATGGTGAGCACGCGTCTATTCGTTGGGACCTGCATGATCTGAACCGTCTCGAATACTTTGATCACCGCGATGAATCGATCGTTCGCGGATGGAGGTCTATCCTTGTCACAGATGGGAACCAACCCTACATGAAACGCTGGTGGGTACCTGGATTATCCATAGGTTACGAACACAGCTTTGTGCACCAGGCTGCGGATTTCCTGAAGAGTCTTGAAACCGGCGAGCAATGCCATCCCACCTTTAAAGATGCGCTCGAAACGCAGAAAGTATGTCAGGCAGTAATTGATTCGGCAAATACCCGAAGCTGGAAGAATACCGATGTCAAAACGCGGATTAAATAGCTCCCCATTAAAAAACCGGATCCCTGTGGATCCGGTTTTTTAATGAAACATTGGTCTCAAACACATTGAGGTTCATCCGCGGCGGCAGTTTTTTATGGAAGGCTTCCCACTTGATTTTTTTGTCAAGTTATAGTTTTCTAAATTTCATTTCTGTTGAGAGTATCCCTACCGGTAACTCCATTTTTTCAACTAATCCAAACCGTGCGCAGACAGAGCGCATGAACCTTTAGACCTATGAATATTAACAAACTCGGCAGTTTAATCGCGATTTCAGGTATTCTTGCGATATCAGCCTGCGATAACAAATCTGAAAAAACCAACGCGGCCACTGACAGCCGGTTCACTGGTAAAAAATTCAGCGAGCACATCCGTTCAACAGAAGCGCGCACTCCCGAGGACGAACGCGCCGGGTTTCTTTTGCCTGACGGATTTGAAATTGAGTTATATGCTTCGGAACCAGACATCGGCAAACCAATGAACATCGCATTTGATGCAAAAGGAAGAATGTGGGTTACGCAATCATTCGAGTACCCGTTCCCCGCGACATTCGGAAAAGGTTCTGACAGGATCACAATTCTCGAAGATACGGATGGCGATGGCAAAGCCGACAAGTTCACCAGGCTGAGCGACACCCTTAACATTCCCATCGGCATCTTTCCGATGGTGGATGGGGCAGTAGCCTATAGCATACCCAACGTTTATCGATTCACTGATACAAATAATGACGGGAAGGCGGATGAGAAAAAGATCCTGCTCGGACCCTTTCAACATCGCGACACTCACGGTATGGTAAATAATTTCATGCGCGGTTATGACGGATGGATTCACGCGTGTCACGGATTCACCAACCATTCTACCGTGGCGGGAGCGGATGGCGATTCGATACGCATGATCTCAGGCAACACTTTCCGGTTTCTTCCCGATGGCAGCCGGGTGGAGAAAACAACGGATGGCAGGATCAACCCGTTTGGTCTCGCTTATGACGAACGCGGATATCTGTATTCGACGGACTGCCACACCTCCCCACTTTATCAGCTGATCCGCGGCGGCGATTATACACGCTGGGGAAAAGAAGAAGGTATGGGATTCGCCCCGGATATGAAACCCCTTGAACGGGAAGCCACCGCGCTTGCGGGGATCGCCTACTACGCCGACGTACATTTTCCGAAGGAATATCAAAGTAATTTCTACATCGGCGATGCAGTAGCGTCGAGAGTCTACAGGAATTCGTTTTCTTTCAAAAACTCTTCACCTGTCGGTAAACTTGAAGAGGAGTTTGTGCTCAGCGAGGATCCCTGGTTCCGTCCGGTGGATGTGAAGCTCGGCCCCGATGGCGCGATCTACATCGCAGACTTCTACAACAGCATCATTGGTCACTACGAAGTTCCACTTGATCATCCCAAACGCGACAGGGTCCGCGGAAGGATCTGGAGAATTACGTATAAAGGAAAGTCGAACGAACTGCAGGATCTTTCAAAAGCTTCAGAAGAACAACTCATATCCGCGCTGGATCATGATAACCTCGTCGTCAGGTTTGCCGCCGCCGACCAGCTCGTGGATCGTATCGGCGAATCTGCGGCTTCTGCGGTGGAGGCAGTGGTCCGCGATGAGGATGCAGCGAGCCGTCATTACATTCACGCGCTGTGGGTGCTCCATCGTCTGGGTGTCCTGTCGAACGAACTGATAAACTCTTCGGCCACGCACGATGACGCCCTGGTACGACTACACACGATGCGCATACTACTCGAAAAGGAGTTCACTGATAAAGCATTTTTCGATGTTGTTTCAAAGGCAGTGGATGACAAGGATCCGCACGTTAAACGGGCCGCCACTGAAGTGCTTGCTAAGTTTCCGCAAATGTCTGCGGTAGAAAAGGCCTTGCAGGAGCGCGCCAGTGTGGGCGACAACGACTCTCACCAACTCTACACCACGAGGCTTGTGCTTCGGAATCTTTTGCGAAACAGTAGCGTGATGAAGGAAGTTGTTGCAAAAGAGTGGGAGAAAAAAGACGCAAGACATCTTGTGGATGTCATCGTTGGCGTTCCCTCAGAGGATGCGGCGGTGTTTCTCGCCCGCTACATCAACGAGACTGATTGGGAGGGAGAACGTCTCTCCCGATTATACGAACATCTGGCCCGCTATACGCCGGTGAATGCGCTCGAAGGTGTCATTACGAGTATCCGGAATTCCAAAAGCAACGATGTGGATTTTCAATACATAGCGTTTAAAGGAATCCAACAGGGTATCGCCCGGCGCGGCGCCAGGGAAAGCGCTCAGATGCAGACTTGGGGAACCGCCCTTGCGAAACAGTTATTGGAAAAGCATGCTCCGGATGGAAATGAAAAATCTCCGGAGATCCTGGCCAAACAAAAATTCGCAGCTGAACTCGCCGGTAAATACAAGATTAAGAGCGCTGAGCCTGCCTTACTTGCTTTCTTCGAAAACAGCTCTGCGGATGTCGAGGTAAAAGTTTCCGCGCTGAGAGCACTGTTGATCCTGGACACGAACAAGCACGCTGGGCTGGCCAGCAGAATTCTGAAAGATACTGTACCGTCGCAATTTAAGAACGGCGTGGCATCACTGCTTGGGGACTTTTCCGGCCCGGCTACCAACAAGGTTCTCGCAGATGTCAAAGACGCTCCCCCCGATCTTCAATCCGCGATAGTTATGGCACTCGCC
>CBFGXV010000372.1:0-3966 GCA_965652755.1 uncultured Chryseosolibacter sp.
GTGGCCCTCTGATTACCTGACGAGCAGGCCTGATTCGGGGTACTGACTTGGGATGGCGTTTGCTATTAAGGGCGCTGAAGGCTTCTTGTCGGAATGGTCACGACTGGAAGAAGGAGTATACGAGGGGGAGAATAAATAAAACGATGATAAATAGCCAGGTGATCCCTTGGCCGTTATAATATATTTTCATGCGTCTGGAATTTATCGGCGCATCCAACTCCAAGCGGTTATCGGTTACATTGGCTAGATTGAGATTATTTTATTCTTGACGGCATAACGAACCAGTTCCGCATTATTATTCAGACCGAGTTTGATAAGAATATGCGTCTTGTGCGTCTCAACTGTCTTGACGCTGATGAACAACGCCTCTGCAATGTCCTTGTTTGATTTGCCTGCGGCAACCAACGCCAGCACTTCCATCTCCCGCTTTGTCAGCTGATTGGGCAGGGCCTTTTTTGGGTTCTTCAGTTTCTCCACGGCATAAAAATCTTCGAAGATCAATTTCTTGATCGCGTCATTAAAGTATTGCTTCCCTTTATGGACTGTCAGGATAGCATCCAGCAAAACTTCCCTTCCAATATCTTTTGGCAGATAACCGTCGACTCCCGATTTAATCGCTGCGGAGACATAGTCTTTGCTAACCTCCATCGTTACGACGATAACCTTGATGCCGTCTTGAATTTCCTTGACCCAGCGCGCGGCCTCAATGCCGTTCATGCCCGTCATAATGATATCCATCAATACGACGTCAGGCAGCTCGGCGCGCGCAATATTTATAGCCTCTTCCCCGGAAGACGCCATTCCAACGACCTCGATCTCCTCAACTCCGGAAAGCATCGACTTGATCCCTTCCCGCACGAGCTTGTGATCATCGGCTATGAGCAGTCTGATCTTGTCCATCTTGCTTAAGGGCGGAGGCGTGGAATCATGACTTTAAAAACCGAGCCCTTGCCCAGCGTGCTCTTTACGTGAATGGTCCCATGTAAAAGCTCAACGGCCTTCTTCACGATCGAGAGCCCGAGTCCTGTGCCCTGAATATTATCTGCGCCTTTTCCTCTCACGAAAGGCTCGAAGATCATTTCAAGTTCTTCTTCCGAAATGCCTATTCCCTCATCAGAAACTTCAAGTGTCAGGTGACTATCCTCATCCTGAACGTGCAGGGAAATCTCCTCCCGTCGCGGTGAAAACTTGACAGCATTGCCAAGAAGATTGATCAGGATATTTCGCATCAATTTCTCGTCGGTAAAAAGATTTCCGAGCTTGTTAGTCGACACACATATGTGGTGTGAGTGTTTGCAGTGGCACATTACTTCCTCAACGGCCTTGCCAATGAAGTCTTCCATGCAGATCATCGATGGTATGATCTTGATCTTGCCGTTTTCGTTTCTGCTGTAATTAAGTACATCTTCCAGCAAGTGGCTCATGTAGCTGACATGTTTTTCTATCACCTCCACCTTCTCGTTCAATTTCTTCTTGCCGATGGTTGCGGCATTTTGTTTGATGAAGCTGGCGGCGAAGTCAATTGAAGACAATGGACTTCTGAATTCATGGGATGCGATCGACACAAAACGACTTTTCATCTCGACGGCTTCCTGTTCTTTTTTCAGAACCTGTTCCAGTGCAGCGGTCTTGTTCTCGACTTGCTTCTCGAGTGAACGGCGCTTTAGCGTGAGCTCGGTAACATCCTGTCCTACCATCGTCGCGCCTATGACCTGGCCATTTGAATTGGTTCTCGGCGTTGCGCTAAGCATAACAATGATCTCACTCCCGGTTTTCGTCCTTATTGGCAGCTGATAATTACCGACCGACTCGTTATCGAGAACACGGTCCATCAACGCGGTAAAGGCCGGAACCTGCGCTTTGCGCATAAGAACATCACATAGTTTATAGGAGAGTACTTCCTCCTTCGTGTAACCTGTAAGATGGGTGCAGTGGTTGTTCCATCCGACCATGTAGCCACGACTGTCAACACTAAAGATTACGGCATGTGCCTCCTCGAGCAGGTTGCTCAGGTCCGTAGTGGCGACCTTCATTCTCTTTTCAAAGATCTTGCGGCTGGTTACGTCCTGCGTGATAACATTGATGTATCGCACTTCTTTCTTTGGACCCAGCACCGGAACAAAACTCACTTCCAGAAAAACGCTGGTGTCAAAGGGTGTGGCGTATTCAGCGAAATTCTTTACAGGTTTTTTCTGCCTTTTGATTGTTTTGAGAACCTCCATCACTACGGGCTTGCGCTCGTCACTTACGAGGTCTGCAAAATTGGTCCCGATAGTTATGGGTTTTTCGGATATGGACTTTTGTATTCGCTCTGCTTCCCGGTTGAACAATACAATCTGTCCGTACGAGTCTATGATAATGAGTGAATCATTCAGATTGTCTAGTATATCTTTGAGCACATCCATGATTCGATACTTTTACCACGCACAGACAATTCTTTCATTATCAAAATGGTCTGATGAATAAAAAAGAGAGGGTCTTTCTATTTGAAAGGGACTTCTATAGTCTCGTTAAAAAAATGCTCAACCTGGATTTCTGCTTCGTTCCCTTCGCCGGGGCTGGCCGCGTTTAAAACCTTTCAGAGCCCATCTGATCGGTTCCTTTAGCAAACATGTCAACCCCGGCTGGGGAAGAAGGGTCAGTATTCCAGTGAATACCATTTTTGTTTCAAGAAAGGGTTTTCGGCGGCGTTTTAAATGATTTGTTTCCCAATGACCGGTAAAAGTTTCCGAACGAAGACATCCATTTTCCCGGAAGGCGGATGCACTGTTATCTCGGATGGTTACACTTCCAGTGAAGTCCGGTACCCTCTGTATCAGAGACCGCGATGAAGGGGTTACCGCTGTCTGCATCAACCGTTTCAAGCATCTCATCCATGTCGTCTCTTATATCCCTGGGTTGAGCCTGCGGCATTTCCAGCTGGAAAATAACGGCCATGGTCATCTTTCCGGACGTTTTCCGTTCTGCAGAGTTGTTTCCGGACCCGTTGTTATCCGATGCGATGGCGAACTGCTGCGTGTTTTCGGGTTCACTGCGCATGCCGCTCGTTCGAAAGCCGGGCGTCGTATGCTGCCCCTCGTGGCTGCAGCTGCACCTGCTCATTTGCTGAATCAACCCTTGCATGTGTCCGATCAGTGTAGCGCCACTGTCATTGACAGACTCATTACCCGACATAGATGAGTGCAGTTGCAGCAGTTCCGGGCTGCCGGGGGAAAGGAAACCTTTTACGAGGAGCGCAATATTCGTCAACAGGGAAAGGATCAGGATGAACCAGATCCGGGAAAACCACGCCACTTTTGGTTCAGGTGATTTTGTTTTCCTGATCTCCCGCACCAGCCGGTCGACGACGAAGTCAATCCCGCGATCCGAGTTGACGGCGAAACGATCGGCCATCAAAAGATCTTTGTTCTTCAGCTCGTCAAGGGTGATGTTGTATAGAACGGGCAGGATAACCTTCTGTTCCTTGATCTCCTTTGCCAGCAGGGTGTAAAATTCGCGTATGGTCCAGTTTTTCGCCAGGTAGGTGGGACTGAAGATCACAATTCCGTAACGCGACCGGTTCAGCCCTTTTTCAATCGTTTTCTCTATGCTGTCCCCAACGCCAAGCTCTTTTCCTGAATACCATATCTTCAGGCCTGCCTGCTCAAGTTTCGCACACAATTCATTTGCAATCGGAATTTTATCCTCAACAGCGTGAGAGATAAAAGCATCGTACTCGTATTTATTTTGCCGCATGTGTTTTTTGTACAAAAAACTCAATGCGCATGGCGAACACAAACGAAGTTTCCGAAGTGTAAGAAATTACTTCCTATTGTTTCAAAAATGTCAGCCGGCTCATCAACTCCTCGCGCATACCCTTGCTCATTTCAAGGGAATGCTTTCCGAGCCTGACCATATTGCCCTCGATGGCCGTTACTTTGTTGACGTTGACGACATGGGAGCGGTGAATGCGGATGAAATCATTAT
>CBFGXV010000373.1:0-3966 GCA_965652755.1 uncultured Chryseosolibacter sp.
CGGTCGCACATCCGTTGTTATTGCACACCGTCTCTCGACCATACAAAAAGCGGACAAGATCATCGTGCTTGATCATGGTGAGATCAAAGAGGAAGGGCGTCATGAGGAGCTGCTGGCGAGCGATGGTTTTTACGCGCACCTCCACAAGATGCAGTATAAGGAGTTTGTCGGATAGTTTGTCCGGTAAACCCGCTTCGCGTTCTGGCGGCAAGCACCTGGAAAGTCGTATCTTTGCCGTTCATGCAGGCATCAAGAGTTGTACTGGTTGTCTTTATTTCGCTTGTAGCGCTGGAGGGTGTCCTCGCGCAGCGGTCGCGCAAAGTGACCAAGTCGCGATACCACTTTTCCACGCCGAAGGTGAAGGGAAATAAAGCCAAGGTCATCTGCCCTGTATTCGACAACAGTCAGTATCCCTTTCACAGTCTTGGCTTTAAATTAGGGGATCCGTTTGCGCTCACTTATAAGTATTATCCGGGCAAACGCCTGTCATTCGCCGTGGATTTTGGAAAGGCTGCGAGTGGTTTGTACAACAAGTACTTCAGGGAAAAATTCGAAACATACGTAAGACGCGATACGTTGCGTTCCGCGGAGTCGAGCCTTGCCTACCTCACGCACAGTGTGAAGTCGGATTTGATCGCAGAGATGAAAGTGCTTTACCACGTAGACGCCAAAAAGATCTCCGATGGTTTGCAGGGTTATGCAGGGATCGGATGGGAATGGAAAAGGACTCACCTGAAATATGATTACGAATACATTCAGGGAGGAATGCAACCGCAGACGGGCGACCCATTTAATTCTTTCGAGCGCAACCGTGTAACTATGGGCCCGCAGCTCGTGATGGGTATCGAGTACGCTTATTTCAAGATCCCGATCTCCGCCTTTATGGAGGTGGAATACTTTGCGGACGTTCAGGCAGACCCGGGGTGGCGGCGATTCGAAGGTGGCGTCGGCCTGAGATATATATTTAACTGACCACACGTTTTTTGA
Source organism: uncultured Chryseosolibacter sp. (assembly GCA_965652755.1). Taxonomy (GTDB): domain Bacteria; phylum Bacteroidota; class Bacteroidia; order Cytophagales; family Cyclobacteriaceae; genus Chryseosolibacter. The sequence continues at coordinate 988 of CBFGXV010000373.1, forward strand.
TCAGACAGCTGGCTGGTCAGACACTTCAGACCCGTCACGTTCATGACACCATCCACATCTCGCCGGCATCCCGTTTATTCAATTTTCTGCGCGCTCTTCAAGCTGACCTTGTTTTTCAAACAGATCGCGATACATGCCGTCCTTTTCGATCAGTGAGTCGTGTGTTCCAACTTCGATGATCCTGCCGTCGACCAGCACAATGATCTTGTTTGCCAGCTTTGCGGACGAGACTCGGTGCGAGATGATGATAGTGGTCCTTCCCTGCATGATCCGTTTCATGCTGTTTAAGATATTGTTCTCCGTTTTTGTGTCTACGGCCGAGAGAGCGTCATCGAGCATGAGGATCTTTGGCTCGCGCACGAGGGCGCGCGCGATGGAGACGCGTTGTTTCTGTCCGCCGGAAAGGGTGATCCCGCGTTCGCCGATACGGGTCTCAAATCCCTGCGGGAACGCGCGGATATTATCATAGACGTCGGCGTCCTTCGCCGCCTGTAGAACCTTTGACTTCTCCGGGTTCATTAAACCAAATCCGATGTTGTTGTAAATGGTATCGCTGAACAGGAATACATCCTGGGGCACGTATCCGATCTGGCTTCTGAGGCTGTTGAGATCGTAGTGGCGAATCGGAATATCATCGATCAGGATCTCGCCTTCACGCACATCGTAAAGCCGGGAGATAAGATTTGATATCGTGCTCTTGCCGGATCCTGTTGTGCCGATGATCGCAAGCGACTCACCAGGATGCACGACAAAGGACACATCTTTTAAGGCTTTGATGCCCGTATCCGGGTAGATGAAAGAGACGTTCCTGAATTCGATCTTTCCCTGAAGCTCGCGTACAAGATCTTTTTCCGAAATAATGTTTGAAGGTGTTCTGAGGAATTCGTTGATCCGTTTCTGCGAAGCTTCCGCCCGTTGCACGAGGCTGCTTGTCCAGCCCAGTGAAGTCACCGGCCAGGTGAGCAGGTTCACATAGATTATAAACTCGGCGATGTTGCCGAAGGTAAGGTCGCCATTGATCACAAGGGTGCTGCCGGCGTACACTGTGAGGATCGTGCTCAGGCCGACAAGTCCCATGATCAAGGGGAAGAAGAGTGACTGAACAACGGTAAGCTTCATGGATTGCTTTCTGTATTCATCACTCTCAAGATGAAATTTTGCAATGGATTCATGCTCGCGGTTGAATGATTTCAAAACTCTTATGCCGCTGAAGGCCTCCTGTACGAATGTGGAGAGCCTGGATTGGCTTTGCTGAATTTCTTCCGACCGTCTTTCGATCCGATTGTTCACGAGGAAGATACTGAGGGATAAAAGCGGCAGCGGGCTTAGTGCATACCAGGTCAGCGTAGGACTGATGCGGAACATAAAAGGGATCAGCATCATGAACAGCGTGATAAGCGTGATGCCGTACATGATGGCCGGGCCAAGGTACATACGAACGCGGCTCACATCTTCGGATATCCGGTTCATAAGGTCCCCGGTGTTGTTCCGGCGATAGAAGCTCAGCGGCAGTGTCTGGTAATGCTCGAAAATCTCATTCTTGAGATCGTATTCGACATGCCGCGACATAACGATGAGCGTCTGTCTCACAAAATACAGAAACACACCGCGCAATAAGGCCATGAGCAGGATGAGCGCCGCGTAGACAAGGATCCCGAAGGCGAACACCTGAAAAAAGTTTTGTTGCAGATCCAGATTATTCAATGCGTCATAAACCTGAATGTTGTCAACGATAAGGTCGATCGAATGTCTGACGAGTGGGCCGGGTAAGATCTGGAAGGCGTTCGATATGATGACGAAGATGGTTCCGAAGATCAGGTGCCATTTGTATTTGACCAGGTATTTATTGAGATATCTGAGTTCTGTCATTTTGGTGAATCTCTTCTCCGAAAGTGTGTTGACGGAGCCTGCAAATCAAACTATAAAAAATGGTTTAAGCAGGGGCCGTTTCTATAAAATTTGGCCATTCCTCATTGAAACGAAATATCCTCTCAAAAGTTTATGCAAACGATTGAAAGGGCTAATTTTGGCCTATAATTTTTATAGGAACATCAAAAAATTCCCCCGGTACATTCTCAAACCAAATTAATTTTTTCATGAGTGTTAAAACGTTGGAGACTCTGCAGGAGCAGGGCATTTTTGGTAATCTTTTGCAATTCGGACACGAACAGGTGGTGTTTTGTCACGACAAGGTCACAGGGCTGAGGGCGATCATCGCGATTCATAATACAGTTCTTGGTCCGGCACTCGGGGGTACCCGGATGTGGAATTACGCGACGGAGCAGGAAGCGCTGACGGATGTCCTTCGCCTTTCGCGTGGAATGACGTTCAAGGCTTCTATCAGCGGCATTAATCTGGGAGGAGGAAAGGCTGTAATCATCGGTGATGTTAAATCGCTGAAGACTGAAGCATTCCTGCGCAGGTTCGGAAAGTTTGTGGATAGTCTTAATGGTAAGTATATAACGGCCGAGGATGTTAACATGAAAACTTCCGATATGGAATATATCCGTATGGAGACGCCGCATGTTACCGGCTTGCCGGAATCGATGGGTGGAGGCGGTGATCCTTCTCCTGTGACTGCGTTTGGCGTGTACATGGGAATGAAGGCCGCCGTGAGGAAAGTCTTCGGAAATGACAGCCTTGAAGGAAGGCGTGTCGCGGTTCAGGGTGTGGGTCAGGTGGGTATGCACCTGGTCGAGCATCTTGTGAAGGAGAAAGCAAAGGTTTATATCACAGACTTGTTTGCGGAAAAGGTAAAGCGCATAGCCCATGAGTTCCCCGTCACCGCAGTAGCGCAGGACGACATTTTCGATGTGGATTGTGATATTTATGCCCCGTGTGCCCTTGGCGCCACGGTAAATGACGAAACAATAGGCAGGTTAAGATGCAGTATCATCGCCGGCGCGGCGAACAATCAGCTAAAGGACGAGCTGCGGCACGGCTACATGCTGATGGACAGAAGTATCACGTTTGCGCCAG
>CBFGXV010000374.1:0-3962 GCA_965652755.1 uncultured Chryseosolibacter sp.
AGATGACGATTGAATTACGCCGATAGTCTAATAATCACCTCAGCTCGAAACAATGTGCTAAGTTTGCCGTTTCTTTCCCTGTACCGTGGCGCCGAGGGATGGATCTCAGTGTTCTCGCAGACCGCCACCGCAGGAAGTTGTAAACAATTGATCGATATATTCATGAAACTAACCTTTACTTTTTTAGCTGCTGTTTTTATCAGCCTTGGCGCGCTTGCTCAGGGCAACGTGAAGATCACCGGAACGGTTTTCGATTCGCTCACGCAAAGGCCGGTAGAATTTGCCAACGTTGCGCTTGCTTTACCCTCTTCCAGCACTCCCATAGACGGCACAGTCTGCAATGAAAAAGGAGAATTTACCCTGTCTAAAATACCGGTGGGGAAATACCAGTTACTGATAAGTTTTATCGGGTTTGAAACAAGAACAATTGATGTGTCGGTTGACGAAAAAAACCACGACGTCAATGTCGGCCGGATCATTATAAGCCCGACCCCACAGGTACTGGAAGCTGTCACCGTTGAAGGTCAGAAGGCCCTCATCGAAGAACGCGTCGATCGGATGGTATATAATGCGGAGAACGATTTGACCACGCGCGGTGGCGACGCAACTGATGTCCTTAAAAGAGTTCCGATGCTCTCAGTTGACCTCGACGGCAACGTCTCTCTTAGGGGCAACCAAAACATCATGGTCCTTATCAATAACAAGCCTTCTTCGATTGTTGCTAGCAGCGTATCTGACGCTTTGAAACAGATACCCGCTGATGAGATCAAGTCTGTTGAAGTGATCACCTCCCCTTCTGCGAAGTACGACGCTGAAGGCTCCGCCGGCATCATCAATATCATAACCAAAAAGAATACACTGCACGGCCTGACATTGAACATTAATTCGGGTATCGGGCTGCGCGGATCGAACCTCGGCCTGAATGGAAACCTGCGGACCGGTAAGATGGGATTCTCGCTCGGGGGATTTGGCAGATCCTTTTACAACACGACTGGCAGTTTTGAAAACGAACAGCTTACGAGGTCCTTTCAGAATGATGGTTCGGTAGACGAGACCCTGAACATTCAGCGCGCCGACACACGCAACCGTGGCCTGTTCGGACATTACAATCTCGGATGGGACTATGACATCAATAAAAAAAACACCCTCGCAGCCTCCGTGCGCTTTGGTGTCAGGAACAATACGACCTTTCAGGATGACCTTGTCACAGAACGATATTTCAACGATGAACTGATCTCTTCCACCCTCGCGGGGAACGAAAACAAAGGTGCATTCAACAACGTCGACGCGAGTTTCAATTACACGCATTACTACGATAAGCCGCAACGTGAATTCAGTTTTCAGTCGATGTACAGCAGGAATACTGGCAATTCGTTTTTCGAAAACTTTTTACTTGATCCCAACGACCTTTCATTGCTGAACCGATTCCGGAACGACAACGACAGCTACAACCAGGAGGTCACATTTCAAGCCGATTATCAGACGCCGGTGAGCACCAACCAGATGCTTGAATTTGGTGGAAAGAATATTTTGCGGAAAGTTTTCAGCGACTTCGCATCGTATCAGGCTACGGGCGAGGGTTCATATGAACCTTCGACGACCGCTGGCTTCAACAACAACCTGAACTACGATCAGGATATACTCGCGGCCTATTTCGCTTATACCCTGTCGCTGAAGAACGGTTACAGCTTCAAGGCGGGCACACGTTACGAGCACACGGTTATATCGGCTTATACAAGAACAGAGGATGACATAGAAATTCCCTCGTATGGGATACTCGTGCCCAGCGTCAATGTTTCCAGAAAGCTCAAGAATAACAATATGCTGAGAGCATCTTACAACCGGAGGATACAACGGCCGTCTATACGCTATCTGAATCCGAACATTCAAAGGGAAAATAACCTGGATGTTACAGTGGGCAATCCTGAGCTTTCGCCGGAATACACAAACAATTTTGAATTATCGTACAGCACCCTGGTAAAAGGACTGATGTTGAACATTTCCGGATTTGCGCGATTAACCAACGACGGCATCCAGAGTGTCCGTGTTCCCGATGAGATTGAGGGCGTCAGCGTTCTGAAGACCACATATCAGAACATTGGTATGGACAACGCCTATGGCACGAGCATTTTTATGAACGTGAATGCCGGAAAGTTGTCGTTGAATGGCGGCGCTGATGTATACTATGCGATGATTGACAACAACAACCCGACGGATTCGCTCAGGGCCAGTAACGAAGGAGTGGTCACGAGCGGAAGGCTCTTCGGAAGCTATGACTTCAGCAAGGGATGGGGCGCTCAATTCTTCAGCTTCTACCGCGGGCGCCAGGTGCAACTGCAGGGAACTCAGGGCGGATTCTATATGTATAGCCTTGGTTTCAGAAAAGAGTTCAACGAAAAGCGCGGAAGTATCGGTCTTGCAGCGGAGAATTTCCTCCAGCCTTCAATGAAGATAAAAACAGAGCTCGAATCTCCGTTGTTGAAGCAAACGCGCTTGAATACGAGGAACAACCTGAGCTTCCGCGTGACATTCAGCTATCGTCTCGGAAAGATGAGCATGGATCAAAGACCGCGTCGCAGACGCAGTATCAACAACGACGACCTGAAAGAGGATGGCGGCGATGGCGGGATGCAGATGGGCGGAACTGAAGGTATGGCTCCCCAGGGAGGCAACGGCCAGGGTGGACGCCAGCGTTCAGCCCAGCCCGCGACTCAGAATACGCAGCCTGACGCCAAACCAACCACGACGGTGAATGATGGAGTAATTTACGAAGCCGCAGGTACCTGGACCTATACCATTGATTCGCCGCAAGGCGGCGGAGGAACAATTGTCCTGACTAAAAACGGTGAGGCCTTCCAGGGAAGCATTCGCCGTGACAGGGCCCCGGAACCGGTGGCATTGGAGAACGTCAAGGTCTCGGGAAATGATATTTCATTTTCTTATCCCGCAAACTTCGGAGGTAACAGCATGACGGTAAATGTAAGCGTAACGATCTCGAAAACTGAAATGCTCGGTACAATGAGCTTCGGTGAGATGCGCAGCGTTAACCTGAAAGGCAAACGTTCGGAATAAAGTCCACTTGCCGACATTTTGCTAAATGGACGGCGGTCTCTTTAGTACATTTTTTAATTATAATAGAAGCGCCCCGGAAATGGGACGCTTCTTTTTTGTGATTTCTGCCACATTTCTGAATGTGACTCCTATCTTTACAGCGAACTGCCGCCACTTTTGGTCTGTGGAACGATTTTTTCGCCACGAAAGTGTTGTGATTACAGACTGGGCACAATAGATATTCTGCCTTTAAACCCTTGAGGTTTGAGCCCCAGCCTCCGGGTTAACACCTATTAAAGGTTGTTTTAACTTAAAAGTTATTTTTAATGGAAACAAAAAACAAGAGGCGCCTGGTTGTCGTTTCAAACAGACTCCCTTTTCAACTACAGGAGAAAAAGAAATCGGTTTTCATGAAGGAAAGCGATGGGGGACTCGTCAGCGCGCTGAAAAGTTATTTTGAGAACGAACAAAACAAAAACCTCTTCTCCTCTGTGTTGTGGATCGGTTCGGCGGATTTCCCCGAAGAGCGATGGAAAAAATATCTTGAAAAACCACGGCCGGGAGGCGCCTTTGAAGTAAACCCGATCTTTGTCGAGACAAGAATTTACAACAAATACTATAACGGATTTTGTAACGCTACCATCTGGCCTCTCTTCCATTATTTTCCATCTCTTGTTGAATTCGACGAGGAAACTTTTCAATGTTATGAGCAAGTCAACCACTTGTTCGCCGGAAAGATAGCGTCTATACTTCAGCCCGATGACATACTCTGGATCCACGACTATCAACTCATGCAGCTGCCGGGACTGATCCGCGAAAGAATACCGGATGCCACAATCGGTTTTTTTCTTCACATACCCTTCCCGTCGTTCGAGATATTCCGGCTTCTACACAAACCATGGAAGGAGAAA
>CBFGXV010000375.1:0-3962 GCA_965652755.1 uncultured Chryseosolibacter sp.
AATCATCAGCGGGGCTTTTTATTCTCGAAAAACTGAAGGCCTCGCATTGCGGCCAGATCGACGTATGTCGAACTCGTTGCGCTGATCGTATTGCGCGCCATAAAGGACATTCACCTTTCCCAAATCTTTAATCTGGCGGTAAGCGCTCAGCTTCAGTAAATGATGGTTGATCTTTTGTCTGGGAGAACCGATGGAATATGTAAAATCTTTTTCATACCATGGCCGGCCCGTTTCAATTGACTGCTGCAGATCTGTAAGGTTACCGGTGTGCGCCGCGCGAAGTATACCAATCTCCGTATTAAAACTACTGAGGTAGACTTCCATTCCCTGAAGCTCGCCTTTATAACCCAGGGCCCCGGAAAAATTAATTTCATTGAGACCGGTGTTCGAGAGGTTGTACTTCGGAGCGTGATAATCGCCACCTTTTTTTACGGAACTCTGGAGCCGCCACGCCAATCGCGAACCCTCCGCCATAATACCCTCAACAAGACCTGAGAACACACCCATCCTGTTGTTGGACATCACTCCGAAATTTATTTCTCCCCCTATCTTTTCTGTCTGGTGGAGCGGGGGAGGGTTGATAATGATAACGCCTCCCATCGCGGCAGATCCATACCGCACGGTCTCGGCTCCCTTTACAACCTGGATCTGGGAAGCAATGAAAGGATCGACTTCGGGAGCGTGCTCTACTCCCCACTGCTGACCCTCCTGCCGGATACCATTGTTAAGTATCAGCACACGCTGGCTGTGCAATCCATCAATCACAGGTTTAAAGATTGAAGGCCCCGTTTGTAATGCGTTCACTCCTGGTATCTCTTTCAGGGATTCCCCCAAAGGCTTTCCGTGTAATGCCGCGAGGTCCTCATTCTCAAGCGCCGCGACAGTTTGCGTTGACCCTGCCTGGCTCTGCGCTCCCTCGATCACCACGTTTTCCAGAACCGTCGTCGATGGCTGTAGCTTGATCGTGAGGGCCGCCGATGTCGGCACCGTAACAAGGATCTTCCTCGTTTCATAGCCAATGAAACTTACGCTGATCACGTAGTCGCCGGGACATAAACCGGCAAACTGGAAAGCGCCATGCACGTCAGAAATCGTATGATTTTCGGTTTTTTCAAGCGTCAGAGCAGCATGCGGAAGCGGCGTGCCCGCGATATCAAGAATGATACCGCTGACGGAGCCGGTGCAGTCCTGCGCGGTTACCGATGGGCTGAATCCACAAATTAGAAAAAGAAAAAGAGTAAGTCTGATCACCGCTTAATTGCAACAAGGTTGCAAATATAGCAAAGAAACAGAAACGGCAGCATCAATCGATAACGTCCTGAAGTTTATACTTCTGAATAATATAATAAAGGAAGTTGAAGGTCAGGATGGAGTCATCCTTGGATTTGGAGTTCTGCTTGTCGGCGGCCTTATCCGCTGGTTTCTGGGCGGCCCGCTGCATGGGAAAGTCGTGGATCTGTAATGCTATTGAGTCCCTGGCCATCAACATTCCTGTTCCAGCGGCGGGAACATATCGCAGCTCCTCTCCCGGGGTAAAGACTACTTTTTCATCCCCTGCAGTTGCGTCATCGATGATCTCGACATCCGACATACCGGCATCCTGTGCAACAGCCGGCATCGAGGCTAATGACAGAAGCAGCGCGCTAAGAAAAAAAATCTGTTGACCCCAGCTCTTCATGGATAGTCTGTAAATGGAGGAATTGGCAGTATTTAATTTTTCAATCCTGAAAAATACAAAATAAAAACAGATTTTCCATAGAAAAAAGCGTTTGGCAAATGGAATTTCAAGTATGATTTAGGTGCTTTCTGCCTATTTTTCGCCGATGATTCCGAATACGATATCCTGGGATGATTTCGAAAAAGTAGAGTTCAGAGCGGGCAGCATCGTCCGGGCCGAATATTTTCCCGAAGCCAACAAACCGGCTTTGAAGCTGTGGATTGACCTCGGTGAACTTGGAATAAAAACATCCAGCGCCCAGATCACCCGTCATTATTCGCCTGAGTGTCTCTCAGGAAGACAGGTCGTTTGCGTGGTGAATTTCAAGCCTAAAAAGATTGCAAATTTTGTCTCGGAAGTATTGGTCACCGGTTTTCCCGACGATGGCGGCCATGTCGTGTTGTGTGCTCCAGACAAGCCCGTGCCCAATGGTTCGCGGTTATTCTAAGATACCAGTTGAATACTATGTTATTCTCCCAGCTTGAATCCATTACTCATGGCAGGACAACCCGGCTTTCCCAGGACCTGCCCGTCGATATTCTTCTGATTGACAGCCGGAAAGCGATTGTAGCAGAAGGCGCAGTATTTTTTGCTATCGGTGGGAAACACCATGATGGTCATGACTTTGTCAGATCCTTGTATGATCGGGGTGTCCGTCAGTTTGTTCTCGAGCGACCCGTCGAAGAGCTCGGACCACACGCAAATATTCACCTGGTGACATCTGCGAAAAGCGCCCTGCAGGCAATTGCAGCCCACCATCGGAGCGGGATCAAAGCGCCAATCATTGGCATCACGGGAAGCAATGGTAAGACCATTATAAAGGAATGGCTTTATCAGTTACTCTCACCGGATTTCAAAATTGCCAAGAACCCGGCAAGCTATAACTCTCAACTCGGAGTTCCCTTATCAGTATGGCAAATCCAGCCGCACCATACCCTTGGAATTTTTGAAGCCGGAATTTCAACCGTTAATGAGATGGAAAATCTCAGAAAAGTGCTTCAGCCATCGCTCGGAATATTTACAAATATCGGTTCCGCGCACAGCGAGGGCTTCAGAGATATCGGGTCGAAGATCAAAGAAAAAATGATCCTTTTCGCTGAAGCGCAACGGGTGATCTACTGTAAGGATCATCATCTGATAGATGAAGCCATAAAGGCCGCGAAGATCCCTTCGTTTTCATGGGGTACGAAGGCGGACGCGGACGTGCGGATAACCAAAAACGACGCCGGCTACCTCATCTCGACGGCAGGCCACGAATTTACCTTGACACTTCCTTTTTCTGATCATGCCTCCACCGAAAACTGTTTCCATTGTGTACTCGTTTTACTGCACTTCGGATTTACAGGTCAACAAATACAGGATCGGATCGCCACTTTGCGTTCAATACCGATGCGTCTTGAACTGAAGGAAGGAATTAACCAGTGCCAGATAATCGATGACACCTACAACAACGACCTGGCTGGATTACAGGTGAGCCTTGATTTTCTGGCACATCAGAATCAGAGAAATAAGAAACGATTGATCCTTTCCGATATTCACGAATCGGGTCTGTCAGATGCGGCGCTTGTGAAAAAAATTTCCTCAATTGTCTCCGGCGCACACGTTCACAAATTTGTCGGAATTGGTCCCGTGCTATCTACTTACCAGGATGATTTTCCGCCAGGGTCAAACTTCTTCCGGTCTACCGAAGATTTTCTGAAGCATTTCGATTTCGGATCGCTCCACGACGAAGTCATACTGGTAAAGGGCGCAAGAGTTTTTGCCTTCGAAAAAATCGTCAATCAGCTGCAGCGCAAAGTGCACGGCACGATAATGGAAATCGATCTTGGGGCGCTTGTGCACAATCTCAATTTTTTCAAGGCATGCCTGAAGCCTGAAACAAAGATCATGGCAATGGTCAAGGCGTTCGCTTACGGAAGTGGAAGCAATGAAGTTGCAAATGTGCTGCTCTACCATAAGATAGACTACCTCGGCGTCGCATACACAGATGAAGGTGTCGAGCTGCGCAAGAACAACGTGCGTGTGCCTGTCATGGTTATGAATCCTGCAGAAGAAAGTTTTGATACCCTCCTGAAGCATCAGCTCGAACCCGAGGTTTACAATTTCAGGATACTGCATCGGCTGATCGCTTTTCTTCAAGGGCGACCTTGCAACATACACCTCAAACTCGACACCGGGATGCATCGTCTGGGTTTTCAATCCGGAGAAATTGAAGCGTTGCTTGCTGTGCTGTCAGAACATCTGA
>CBFGXV010000376.1:0-3960 GCA_965652755.1 uncultured Chryseosolibacter sp.
CGATCTGACTAATTCTTTGTTGCTTCCACTCAGCGTTGCCCAGCACTTTCCGGAAGCTTTCAATTTTGTAATAAAGCCAATCGGTATCTTCCAACTCATATATACTCAGGAGCTCAAGCATCTTCACGTGGACCAGACAACCTTTTTCTTTGGAGAGCAAAGTCGAAGTAACGTTGACCGCCTTGATTACCTTGCGAAACTCTCTTTGCTGAAAGCTGATGAATATGGAGTACAACGACCATCTGGCCGCCAGCACTTCACTATCCCGGAAGTCCGTCATACGTTTGCGACGTTCCAGGATTGCATTTAACGCTTTGGTGTCTCCACGTCTCATTGCCAGCAAAAATTGAAGTTCAATCAGAAGCTGTGCGAAAGCTTCCGACTTACTGATTTCCTGTGCTGCCTGCTGAAACCACTTCTCGGCATCCGCAAGTGCATTCATGCAAATACAACATTTCGTCAATTCAATGTAAACCAGATTTCTGATGTTTGCATCACAGGAAATATCATGATCTGTTTCGAGTAAATTTACGAGCAGATTATGGGCCGGTATGTACTCCTTCTGGCTAAACAGATGATTCACCTGCATCAGCGTGTTGATACCCGGCTCATTTTCTGCGATGTCGAAATCCGTTAACTGCTCCGTGAGCCGGGTCCGGAAAGACTCATCACCTTCTTGAAGAAAATTTCCGGATTCCGAAAGGTAGTGGTTGATATAAAGATTTCGGCCAAGGCTCTTTTTCAACTTCCTGATCTCATGATTTACAGGAATTTGTGTTACTGTCTTGGCTTGGGATAATGGAAAATAAATATTCCTTAGGTTCACTGCTTCGAGGTAGATACTGTGAAGCGAATGCTTGCTAGCTACGTTGAGCACCTCATTTAAAATCTGATGCGCATGGTCTTGAATACCTTTGTCAAAAAGTATTTTGAAGCAATACAGCTTCTTGTGACAGTCCATCTCGATGAAAAAGCGATCGTTATAATCCCTTACCTGTTCCTGCGTTATGAGGAATGAATAGAGCTCCTCCTTTAGTCTTTTCTCAAGCTGGTATAAAGATTGCCGTGACGCATCGATGACTGCTGTAGTTGATTCCGGAGTTTGCCTGACAAGTTTGTCAAATAACTCGAGTTTCTTATTCTTTCCGTTTCTGCAATGAGTGGAGAGGAATAGACGGAAGGTTCCGATTTCATTTGGAGAGAGTTTGCTGATGATACTTCGCAAAGGTTTCATAGGGGTCTTGTTTTCCAACTTCTGCAATATTCTGTCGCTTTTATTAGTGATGAAAGGCGGAAGGCAGGATCAATGCCTGCACAGTGACGCCGGTATCACGATCTCGCCGTTTAGGCGCTCAATATTCGGGGAGAACAAATGCTGATCTGAAACTGTCGGTTGGGCTTGATCAAAGCCTCGCGAGCTTGTATGGAACAAACTTCTGGCAGGTTAGTATACTAACTTAATTATTGTTTGCTGCTTTTCCTAGCTGCCGTCCGCTATTTAAAGCCATGGAAATTAACTGCCGGTTAGAACTAGAAGGAGGTGACTTCACGCACTCCCGTTCGTAGAAGACATCAAAAAGCTGACTTGAAAATGTTAGTTGCTGTAACGCGACCGCACGGATCAGTCTCCTTTTCCTTCGATGTAGGGCAACTGTCGCGATGCCTTGCGCATCATCGTGTTGATGATGGTGTGGGTATCACTTCCCAGACTGCGCGACAGTGTTTTCTCGTACTTCCACATCAGATCTCCGGTCGTAGCGTCGTTGATGTTGATGGTGCACTTCCCGGAATTCGTTGGGCCGTAAACTCCGACCAGGACACCCAGCGCAGCAGATGCGCCCTCCGACATAGGTTTATCAGTGGACAGCAAGCCGGAAATCACGGCATCGACCTGTAACATTTCAGCAAGCTCTTTGGGCGTAAAGGTATCGATGTTCGCCTGGGTGATGTCGTTCCTGGCTAACAACGCATTGGTGGTCGATATATCAAGAAACCTGATTTGCAGGTTGTGTTGACCCTTGCGTTTCAGCAAATACGAATGCACTGCACTCTGCACGGCCATACCTTCATCCTTCTGGAGCTGCTCGAACTGCTCGGCAGTCATTTTCTCCATTTGCTTTGGACGAAGCTTAACAATTGCTTTGAATGGTATTATGGCTATGGTCTTGTGATTTTTTGCCATGGCGGCAAAATTCTCATTCACATAAATTTCCCGGGTTTGAGCATTCGCTGCAATCGCAAGGAAAAAAATAATCAGGACGACAAGAGGTGCGCTTTTTTTCATACGTCGGGTGGTAAATAATTATTTAAGGTAACATACCTCAACGGCAAAACCAAGAATTGGTTGCTAAAAAACTCTGCTCAGATCAGGCTATTCGTTTTCGGTGATCAACCTGATCACCACACCGTCTAATTTTTCGTCAATCGGGATCTGACAAGCCAGTCTGCTGCTTTCACAGACGAAAGCTGTTTTCGACAATGTAGCGGTTTCATTTCCCCAAATACGCCGCAGCTCACCGTTGTCGTTGCTGATCTGGATGTGGCATGTTCCACACCTTCCGATGCCTTTGCATTCACCAAAATCTTCGGGGTACATTCTGTCGCAGATGAGCATCATCAGGTTCCTGTATTCATGAGGAAATGTTTCTAAAATATATTCCTCCGAATTCATTATTACCACCACCCTTATTACGGCTTCTGAAGATACCATAGGCAAACCTTCGTTTCTTTTTATAACATTGAGCTGTTCCTCTATGGCTGCAGCCTTTGGGAAAAGTATGTTGTTTTCCAGATGCATGTGAATGTGAAAATCCCGCCCGAAATCTCTCACCCAAATGATATGTTGCTATAAATGTCTTGCTGGCGTCCGGTGGAATGGTGTAGATCTTCGCCATAAATGGTTCGGGCGAATCGATGGCTTTCGATATATCCCTTATACCCACGCGCACCCCGTCCTTCGATTTCCGCGCTATAAATAGCATCGCCCTGATCCCGTATTCGCAAGCCCTTTGAAAACATATTTGATGAATAACGTGCTACGCAAATCTTATATAGAATATTTATCCATTTACATCCCACGCACTCTTCGGACGCCGAACGATTCAGAACCGCGACAATGCAAGCTTTGATTGAAATTCCTCAGACTTTTTTATTACGATCACTTTCGCCTTCTCAGCTGTTGGACCCGAATAGAAAAGGTCGATGGTTTGAAGAAACAGCGTTAACCATCTGATAAAATGCTGGGAGCTGAACATCAACTCGATGTGATCGGGAAATCGCAATCCCGGATCGGGCCGTTCCTGCAGAAGCGTCTTGCTCCAATAGGTGTACAAAACTTCTTTATGCGCGCCGGAGTCAGTGATATCCAGGAAGATCGGCCCGAGCAGATCGTCCATTGCCGCCCTTCTGTAAAAAGCGTCCACCAGGATCCTGATATCATCGCCGTCTTTTATATCGCGTTCCATGTTCTGTGATTATAAGAAGTAAAAAAACAGGTTGTAATTCTCTCTCAGTTCATCTGGTTACCAGCGGTATTTGGATAGTCCAGCGCCCTCCGAAACAGGATATTATTTTCCAGGTGCATATGCATCTTCAAATCCTCTTCAAGCTCTTTCATCGCCTTATAGGTTACGTCCAATGCGTAATCCGATCTTTGGGGTGGCGTATAGTTGTTCGTCAAATCGGTCAATCGTTTCAGCGTATCGACTTCAAAGGTGTGATCATGCATCATCGAGGAGATCGGATCCTGAACTGTCTGCCAGAAAGACGCATTCGTGCGCGAGGTTCTTACCATTTTCAGAATATTCGGAAAGACGATGAATTCTTCGTGTTTCATGTGCACTCTCAGGTACACGGACAATTCCTCAAACATCTCGCTCAGCAGGATCACGTTGTGATTCTTTTCGCCGCAGCTCCAGATGAGCCTGTCCAAAGTGTTCTTTATAAAAACGAGTTTTTTTT
>CBFGXV010000377.1:0-3952 GCA_965652755.1 uncultured Chryseosolibacter sp.
ACGCTGCAGCTGCTTATGGAATGGCATCTCCCATGGGTGCCCGCATGATGTCCGGTAATTCAATGAACCATTTGGAGCTTGAGCGTCAGCTGGCGGACTTCGTTCAGAAAGAGGACGTAATGCTTTTGAATTACGGATATCAGGGAGTGGTTTCCATCATTGACGCGCTCGTGGATCGCAAGGACGTAATTGTCTATGATGCAGAGTCGCACGCGTGTATCATTGACGGTGTGCGTTTGCATATGGGAAAACGATTTGTCTATTCCCACAACGATATGGAAAGCCTGGAAAAACAGCTGCAGCGCGCTACAAAGCTTGCTGAGGAAACAGGCGGTGGTATTCTTGTGATCACGGAAGGTGTTTTTGGCATGTCTGGGATGCAAGGCAATCTGACGGGAGTAGTCGCGCTGAAAAACAAATACAACTTCAGATTATTTGTTGACGATGCGCACGGGTTCGGTACGATGGGTAAGACAGGAGCGGGCACCGGCGAAGAGCAAGGTGTTCAGGACAAGATTGACCTGTACTTTTCCACGTTCGCGAAGTCGATGGCGAGTATCGGGGCGTTTGTGGCAGGGGATAAGCGAATACTCAAGTACCTGCGCTACAGCGTTCGCTCGCAGATCTACGCGAAATCATTGCCTATGACCCTTGTGCTGGGTGCGCTGAAGCGTCTGGAATTGTTGAAGGGTAAGCCTGAGCTCAGGGCGGATCTGTGGAAGATCGTGAATGCGATGCAAAAGGGTTTGAAAGATCGGGGCTTCTTCCTCGGAAATACCTCATCTCCTGTTACACCCGTGCTGTTTAAAGGCGGAGTCGGCGAAGCGGCCAACATGGCGATGGATCTGCGTGAAAACTTTAATATTTTTTGTTCGGTGGTTATCTATCCTGTTGTTCCTAAGGATGTTATCATGTTCAGGATCATACCGACCGCCAGCCATACGCTGGAAGATGTAGAAGAAACGTTGAAAGCTTTTTCCAGGCTTAAAGAAAAGCTGGACAGCGGCTTTTATCGCGAGGAGGTTCTTGTGTCAGTAACGAAGGGGCTGTAAAAAAAACGCCATTTTTAGTGGATTTTTAAGGTTTTTAGTTAATTTGGCATAACAGAAACTAATTTTTTAAATCTTAACAATTAATAAAATGCAAAAATTTGAAGAGCTCAAAAGCCTCATTGCTTCACTGGAAGGTGATGCTGACAAGTTTTATAACAAGGGCAATAGCGCAGCAGGAACCCGAGTTAGAAAAGGAATGCAGGATCTTAAGAATCTGGCTCAGGCCATCCGATCTGAAGTCCAGGATATTAAGAACAAGGCGGCTTAAGCGGCCTTCATTTTGAGTTTGACAGATAAGGGATAGTAGTAATTATCCCTTATTTTTTTTCAAGAGCTTTATCGATCTTCCTCTGCAGTGTCTCAGAAGCCGGCGCGAGCGGTAATCTCACGTTTGCGCTGCAAATCCCCCTTTTTTCCAACAAAGCCTTTAATCCTACCGGATTGCTTTCCTCGTACATCAGGGGATTCATATCGAGAAGTTTGAATAATTCGCGGTTAGCTTTTTCGACGCTGCCGGCAAAGGATAACTCCTTCATTTTTCTGAAAATGGCAGGGTAGGCGTTAGCCAGAACCGATATGACGCCTTTTCCACCCATAGCGTAGACTGCCACGGCAAACATATCATCCCCGGAAATAAGTAAAAAATCGCGGGGTTTTTCACTCGCAATGCGCAGACATTGCTCAAGGTTTCCGGAGGCTTCTTTGATCCCGACTATATTCGGATGTGAAGCCAGCCTTAACGTTGTTTCCACCGAAATATTCGAGGAAGTTCTTCCGGGAACATTATAAAGAATAACAGGTACGGGTGATGCGTCGGCAATGGCCATAAAATGCCTGAAGATGCCCTCCTGCGACGGTTTATTGTAATAGGGACTCACGGACAACAGCGCATCTACACCCCGCAGATCAGATGCTGCGATGGTTTCCAGCACCTGACGAGTGTTGTTGCCTCCAATGCCGTAAACAATCGGGAGCTTCCTGGTATTGTTCTCCTTAACGAATTGCAGAATGGCTTTTTTTTCATCTGCTGTGACCGTTGCAGATTCCCCGGTGGTACCCATGACGACGTAGTAATCCACCCCGCCGCTGGCAGTCAGATTCAGAAGCTTCCTGAGCCCCTTGAAGTCAACTTCATCTTCGCCAGTGAATGGTGTTACCAACGCTACTCCTGTGCCATACAGTTTTTTCATGTTCCGGGATTTAAAAACAGTTCAATATTAGAGGAAAATCCTGAAATGCAGAATGAGGCGGAAAAGAGAAAATTACCGCAGGGCCGTGGTATATTTGTAAACGTCGTCAATAAGAGCCTTTACATCGCCGTTGCTTTCGATCATCATCTCAAAGTAAGGCTCGCCTTCGCTCCAGAATTTTCCGATGCGGCATTTGGCCTTGCTTTTTGCAATCAGGTTCAGGATAAGTTCGTTTGGCGTGGTATCGAGATACAGCAGGAAATCAAAAGGGGAGTCGGCAAAATTGATGGCGCTTGTAGCAGTGATGTTCCCCCAGAAGGAGATCTCCCGGTAGGTAAAAAAATCGAACAAAAATTCGTAGTTCTCCTGGTGGGGAGGAAGATAAGCGAGGGCCTTTACTTTTTTACCGTCGCGCTCAAGCTTTCGGATGAGGTTTTTCACCTGGTCGTGCTTCTGCCGGTCCTCCACCGTAAAGATTACACCAATGGAAACTGCTTTTTTATAGGCCTCGCTGGAACGCAAGGTCTTGTTGTTTTGCAGGTATGACTTGGTTTTATATTTAAGGAACCTGAATTTCATAATGACTTACGTCCCGGCTTTCAGCATTGCTTCCAATTGTTCTTCTGATATGATGGTGACGCCCAGCTTCTCTGCTTTCTCCCTTTTCGCGGGTCCCATGTTGTCTCCCGCTACAAGATAATCCAGTTTTCCCGAAACGCCCGATAAAACTTTGCCGCCATTTTTCAAAATAACGTCCTTGAGATCGTCGCGCTCATAATTTTTGAAGACTCCCGAGATCACAAAAGACTTGCCTTCGAGCAGATCGCTGACCTTCTCCGGTTCTTTTTCACCACTTTCAAAGATCAGCCCCGATTTTTTCAGCCTTGAGATCTCACGCTGGTTTTCCTCCTTTCTGAAGAAATCAAATACGCTTCTGGCGATCTTTTCACCTACCTCAGGGGCACTCATCAGTTCTTCGAACGATGCGCCGGCAAGCTTGTCAATATCCCGGAAATAACGGGCCAGCTTTTCTGCAACAGTCTTACCCACGTACCGGATGCCGATAGCGAACAGCACGTTCTCGAACGGCCGCTGCTTTGATCCCGAGATACCGCCGAGAACGTTCGTAATGGATTTGTCCTTGAAGCCGTCAAGGCGCATGAGATCCTCACGTGTAAGATCGTAAAGATCCGCAGGGCTTTTTACCAGGCCCAGCTGATAGAGTTGATCTATTGTGCGCTCTCCCAGTGAATCGATGTCCATTGCTTTTCGCTGAATGAAATGCTCGATCCTTCCCTTGATCTGCGGCGGGCAGCCATTGACGTTCGGGCAGTAGTGAGCAGCTTCGCCTTCAATCCTGAACAGCGGGCTGTTGCATTCCGGACAACGGTCTACATAACTGATTGGCTTCAAATCAGCGTTCCTTTTTGAAGGATCAACACCTGTAACCTTCGGGATGATTTCTCCGCCTTTCTCAACGAATACGTAATCGCCAATTCTAAGATCGAGCCGGGCGATCTCGTTGGCGTTGTGCAGTGAAGCCCTCTTGACAGTTGTGCCTGCAAGAAAAACAGGTTCCAGCATCGCCACCGGGGTGACGGCCCCCGTACGACCAACCTGGTAAGTGATGCCATTCAATTTTGTGCTCGTACTCTGCGCCTTGTATTTATAGGCAATTGCCCACCTGGGACTTTTCGCCGTAAAGCCCAG
>CBFGXV010000378.1:0-3951 GCA_965652755.1 uncultured Chryseosolibacter sp.
ACGATCGCACTCAACGTGACTGCATCCGAAAATGAGAAATTTCCCTTTCCAAAAATATCCGCGTTGATTTGATTCTCCCGGATGGTCTGAAGTGTCAGTTTTCCGTTGGGTATCGTTGATGCCAGCGGGTCGAAGAAATCTTTTCTCCGGTCCGAATAGCTATCGATACCAATACGCGCCGTCAGGTCGAGCCATTGAATTGGACTCACGCCTAACTCGGCCGACCCTATAAAACGACCGACCTGCGTCGTGCTGCTGATATTTTGCATCATCCACAGCGGGTTATCATAAACAGAACCAGTCGAGGCGCCCAGCGGATTGCGGTAAGAGCGTTGACGGTTTGGAAATCTGACGCCGTTAGCATTTACATACGTTCCGACATAGTACTCACTATTGAAATCCGGTGTTGTTCTCAATCCGCCCAGATAAAGACCTGAGGTGTTTGAGCCCATTTGTATACGATTGGATTTGATGCCGGAATAAGAGAAATTGGTCGCAAGGCGAACAACTTCGTTGAACCGCTTGTTTGCGTTCACCCGCACCGTTGTACGATCATAATCGCTGTTATATTTTATGATCCCGTCCTGGCTGAGGTTACCAATGCTGATGTAAAAGTTATCATCGACATTTCCTCCGCTCAGGCTCAGCGTATTATCCCAATAACTTCCCGTCTTGAACAGGTAATCGCGATAATCATAAGTCGCAGTTGACTTCTTGCCGCCATGCGGATTAGCTGCATCTCCATTGGCAATTGCGTAAAATCTGGTTCCATCCGGAGCTTCGAAATACGCTGAACCCGGCGCGGATACCGTTGCATCTTCACCGCCAGCGCGCTCAGGTATATAATCACCCCAGCTCGTTCCGCCGGGAGGGGTAAAACGGTACTGCATCGCTGTGCCTGGTCCCCAGTTCTTTGTAAGATTATGGGTGAGATAGATCTCATCCATGGAATAAGTGCTGTTGAAAGATACATTGACCTTTCCAGGATCGCTTTGTCCTTTTTTGGTTGTGATCACGATCACACCGTTCGCTGCCCTTGTTCCCCACAAGGCTCCTGCACTCGCACCCTTCAGGATCTCAACGGAAGCAATGTCATTGGGATTGATGTCGTTAAGCCTTGATTGTTGCGTAACTCCGTCTACGGAACTCCCAAGAGTTGAATTGTTGATCGGCACACCATCAACCACAACAAGCGGTTGCAGGTTTCCGGTGATGGTGCTCTGGCCCCGGATCTGAATATATGATCCCGCACCCGGATCACCGCTCGAACGAACGATGTTAACACCAGATGCTTTTCCCGATAGTCCATTGATCAGAGTGGCCTCTCCGGACTTGGCAACCGCAGTTCCTGCCACCTGAGAGGTCGCAGAGGCAAACTTGTCGCGGTCAGTTTCCAATCCCAGCGCAGTTACCACAACTTCGCTTAATTGGGTGACATCCATTGTCATCTGTAAATCCACTGTGGATCTGTTTCCGATTTCCACTTCCTGCGTCCGGAGACCGATGAAAGTAAAAACGAGAACACCACCCTCTGAAGGTACAGTTAAGCGATAAAGCCCGTCAGCGTCTGTCACGGCTCCTACCGTGGAGCCCTTTAGCACAACGCTTACTCCAGGCAACGAGGCACCATCCTCAGCAGAAGTTACCCTGCCGGAAATCGTTCGATCCTGGGCCCATGATTGGCTCGCCAAAAGCATAAATGCCATCGGCAAGCAGATGAGTAAAAATCTCTTCATAAGTTTAGGTTAAAGGTTAAATACAAGCCAAACTACTAACAAAAGTAATACGGTACAATAGTTTCTAACCCAATTTTAGGTATGAAGTGTCAAGAAAAGTTAACCCTATTAGGGGGATGTAGACAGGCTAATATGCTAATATCAGCGTATGATCTTGAACTCGATTCTGCGATTTTGTTTGCGTCCTTCTTCCGAGTCATTGTCCGCAATAGGCTTCGCTGAGCCATAGCCGCGCGAGATCAGGCGATTGGCTTCGACACCGTGTGATATGAGATAATTATAGACCGATTCGGCGCGCCGTTCGGACAGGGAATTGTTGTAGCTCACCGACCCGGAATTATCTGTATGGCCACTGATCTCAACCTTTACCGCGGAATTTTCTTTAAGAAAACGCAGTATTTTTTGCAATTCGGTTACGGATCTTTGGTGCAAGTCATATTTGTCTACATCAAAGAAGATGTTCGTCAGGATTGCGGTGGTACCCTCCGTAGCCCTTTCCAGATTAATATCGAGTACAATTGGTTCGAAATCATTAAGAGAAGAGTAGTTGAAATTGAGACTCTTGAATAAATATCCCTTCTTGTTCACATACAAGGCGTATTCCGCGCCCTGGGTCAACACAATCAGGTAGTTGCCGGACACTGAGTCTGACGATACAAGCGATTCGGTTTCCTTTGTATCAAGATTGATAAGTTCGATGCTGGCCGCGAGGGGTTTTTGTGACTCTTTTTCCCTGACCACTCCTTTCACATAATTGCTCCGGTACCGGATCCGGTTTTCCTCCGGAATTTCAATTTCAAATATCCGGCTACTGGTATAGCCTGCATCTTTCACTTCCTCATGAGAGTAATACCCCTTTTTGCCGTCAGATGTAATAAAGAGCGAGAACTGATCTTCATGATTGTTTATGGGGCTGCCGATGTTTTTCGGGCCAGTCCACGCGCCGGAAGAATCTTTTTCGGAAAAGAAAATATCGTAACCACCGAAGCCGACAAGACCGTTGCTGGCGAAATACAGGGCCCGGTTGTTCACATGAATGAATGGGCTGATCTCATCGTACATGGTGTTGACGGGGCGTCCCGCGTTCTTCGCGCGCGACCAGTCTCCCTTTTCATTCAAATAGCTTACCCAGATATCCCTGCGTCCAACGCCGCCGCGACGGTCGGAAACAAAATACAATGTTCTCCCATCTGCCGACAACGAAGGTTGCGACTCCCATTCTGCGCTGTTAACGTTTGGTCCGAGATTTCGCGGCTTCGTCCATTCTTCGCCCGTTCTTATACTTTCATAGAGATCACAGCTCCCATATCCCTGCCTGCCAACGCACGATGTGAAGATGAGCTTTCTTCCATCGGCAGAAATGGTGCTCGTTCCTTCATTTAGTTCGCTGTTAATATTCCGGGAAACTGATTCGGGTTCCGTCCATCTTCCCTTCGCATTCTTGCGCGAGATCACAAGATCCTCGTCGTCGCTCGGTCCTCCGCCCATTCGGCGCGTGAATATAAGTTGTTGTTGGTCTGCTGTCAGCACCGGAAAGTATTGCATGACAAAAGCGTTGACTGTATCGCTTAGTGGCTTAAGCTTGTAGGCCGAAGCATTGTCACGGTTATCGCGCGCGAATTTGATGTTGCTCATCAGAAGGCGGGCGCGCTCGATCTTTGGCTTGTTTTGAATTTCCGCCTTGAGATACTGAGAAAGTATCTCTTCAGCCTTGTCGTACTCGCCCGTCGTAAAGTAGCTTTCACCCAGGTCGTACCAGAATATTTTCTGCTTCCTGACGTCATCGGTAAGGCTGAGACCTTTTTCCAGATTGCGGATCGCCTGGGGAAAATCCTTCACCGTCATGTAGATGATGCCCAGCCGATAATACGCCTCCACGAATTCATTGTCCTTTCTGATTGCTTCATTCAGCAGTCCGATGGCCTGCGAGAACTGGCCGCGCACGCGAAAATTATCCGCCTCGGTGTAAAGTTCAATAGCCTTTTTGGATTTTGTAGCCAGCGGCATTTGGGCCGTTGCAACACCACAGGCGAAGAAAAAAAGTATAAAAAGGATCCGAACCATCGCGAAAGCTAAAAAACAATATCCGATACTTCAATTTCGACGCTGTCAAATTCCAGCATCGCGTTAATTACCTTAAGGCCATCGAAAGAACGAATGTCACCGGGAAGTATTTCCTTCGGCCGGATCTTATTTTCATCGATGAGTTTCTGAC
>CBFGXV010000379.1:0-3949 GCA_965652755.1 uncultured Chryseosolibacter sp.
ATTGACCGGTGTCATTCTCTTGATCTTCACGGGACACTATGGTGCAAATCTGACGCACGGCGAAGATTTTGTGTGGGCTCCGCTCATAGAGGAAGAAGTACGCGTCGCGCGTGTGATCACAGATTCGACAACCTTGTTTGCCGCAACGGTAGAGCCCATCTTTGAAAGCAAGTGCTATGGCTGCCATAACCAGAAGAAAGCCAAGGGCGATCTGATACTCACTTCGCTGGAGAGTATGCTGAAGGGAGGGGAAACCGGCGCCCTGTGGAAGCCAAAGGATCCGGCCAATAGCCTCCTCGTTGAACGCCTGGAGCTCCCCCTGGATCACGACGATCACATGCCCCCCAAGGACAAATCCCAACTGACGGATGAGGAGATCAATTTTATTTCGCTTTGGATCTCGGATGGCGCCGATACAAAAAAGAAGCTTAATGAACTTACCGCCGGGGATACACTTGGAAAGCTGGCCTCCGCTATCATCAGCAGGTATCAGCAGGCCGAACCCCAGGAGGCTCAATACTCCTTTCGGTTCGCCTCCCCCGACAAGATACAACAGCTCAGCAAGCCTAACCGGACCGTCTTTCAGATTGCGAAAAACGAGCCGGCGATACAGGCTGATTTTTACCTTCGCGATGCATACAGCAGACAATATATTGAGGAGCTACTCGACGTTAAGGAGCAGCTTGTTTCCCTGAACCTTTCAAAGATGCCCGTGCAGGATGCCGACCTGAAGATCATCTCGAAATTTCCAAACCTCGAGGTCCTGAATCTCAACAACACAAATATTACGTCAAACGGATTAGGTGAACTTTCTTCCCTTTCACGGCTTCGTTCACTATCTCTTTCAGGGACGGCAGTCACGGCTCCGGCCTTGCGTCAGCTGACCTCGATCAAAACGCTCGGGGAGGTTTACATCTGGAACACTGCGGTTTCGCCCGGCGAAGCGGAGGCATTAGCGAAACAGTTTCCCGCGATGCGCTGGGATATCGGTTTTATTCCGGATGAAGAGGAGGTCCTGAAACTGAACCCGCCGATGCTGAAAAACAAAAAACAGATTCTGGACCGGGATGAAAAAGTTGTTTTGAAGCACAATCTCCCCGGGACGATCGTGCGCTACACCCTGGATGGAACGGACCCGGATAGCATCATCAGCCCGGTTTTCAAAGATGGTCTGGAAGTTGGAAATTTTGCCACTGTAAAAGCTAAAGCTTTTAAGGACGGCTGGCTTAGCAGTTCCGTGACGGAATTGTTTTTCTTCCGCAAGGGATACACACCCGATACTGCGAAGCTTGTAACGCAGCCCGATGACCGTTTCCGCGGAGAAGGCGTGACAACACTGCTTGACGCAAAGCAGGGACTGCCGGATTTCTACCGACATCCCGCGTGGATGGCATTCCGCGAGAATGACCTGGTGCTGGATTTTTCATTCGAGCGCGAAAACCCGACCGTAAAGAATATCACGATCAGTTTCGCACACAACGGCTGGCATATCTGTCTGCCTCCGGATGAAATGCAATTGTGGGGTGGAAACGATCCGGGAAACCTGAAGTTGATCCATAAATTGAATCCACCTGAGCTTCCCCGGCCCGGGAAAGCGCGTATCGAGGGCATGAGTATGGATGTTCCGGCGTCGAACTTCAGGCATTACAGACTTGTGGCCAAGCCCACGCGAAAGCTTGCAAATGGCAACCCGAACAAGAGAACACTGTGGCTGATGGTTGATGAGGTACTTATCAATTAGAAAAAAACTCCTGCGGCAGGTAAGCAATTGGTGGGCGATTACAAATGTTTCATGTCGGCATACTGATCTAATATCCACCCCGTTAGGCTCAGCCGTTCGCGCGTTGCGGGGAGAACTTCATGTTCAAGCTGATCGCTTCTGAAACATACAAGCCTGCCCGCAACAGGTAAAATATCGAGCGGGCCGTTGGTGCGATATATGCGCAACTGGCCTCCATGCTCTTCTTCCCAGCCTTCGTTCAGGTAACAGATCACAGACAGCTTCCGGTGGTCGTCTTTTTTAAACTGGTCCAGATGCCGCCGGTAAAAAGATCCAACAGGATAAACGGTCATGTGGATCTCATAATCCTTCAGGCTCAGGTACAGCGATCGATTAATATGCTGCATGAGTTGTTCAATGCGCATAAGGTACACAGATACTCCTTCGGAAGCCCTGCGCTTATCGATCCATCGGATATAATCGCCTCTGATGCCTTCATTGATCTGACGATCCTGTTGCTTGCCGATGGCGGCTTTTCTGAATGCTTGCGTGTCGGCGCGAAAACTTTCGTGTGAAAGTATTGTTCGTACTTCAGTCTGGCTTAGAAATTGATCCGCAACGGCGTATCCGTGTTCCGCCAGACCGTCGGCGATTGTGTCGAAAAGAGCGTTCATGCGACAAATTTAGACTGTAAAATGTCTATACTTACGAACCACGTGAATTTATGGAGAGAATACCAGGGAAATTAGCATTGTATCACAAATGGTTTTTGATGTTCGTGGCGGCCATGCTTCTGCTGACGGCCTGTGAAAAGCCTGACCAGGACATTGTCCTGCGCGACATTCGCGATGTCGTCGTCGATGCGACTTCCGAACCCATGCTGAAGGCAAATGCCATTTTTTACAATCCGAACAACATGCGTGGAAGGATCAGGAAGATAGATGTTGAGATTTTCGTCAATGGCAAGAAGGCCGCGAGCGTTGATCAATCCCTTAAGACCTCAATACCGGCTCAGGCTGAATTCACGGTCCCATTGGAAGTTAAGCTGGCCATAAAGGAACTTGGTGTCATGGACACGATCTTTGGAATGATCGGGGGAAAGACTTTCAAGGTGCACTACAAGGGATCCCTTAAGCTGTCGTACCGCGGAGTGCCGATCAGCGTTCCTGTCGACTACGAGGACGAAGTCAGATTGCGTTTCTAGGATTGACGACGTAATGCGTGCAAGGCAGCCGCTCTGTAAAAGGGAGGCAACGGTGATCACGCCGTGACAGTTATACCAAAAACACCCGTGTAGAAGGTGATCAGGATCGCAACAATGATCCCGATAATTACCAAGATTTTTCTCTTTGTTAACATAATTTCATCAATACATCCCTTAGACACCAAATGTATGGCTAGCGTTGCAAGCGAGGAAGTTCGGTCCGTCGGTTGGCCGTAAAATCGATTGAAAAAACTTTAACTGTCTGCGAATCGTATTCCGCATGGAACCTGTTCTGCATAATAATTTGGCGGAGCCCTGAGAATAACGTTGAAAATTTTTTTTATTTTATAAAAGAACCGAATGAATCTCCGCTACCTTTAGATATATCCATTTAAATCAATCACTGTTTTCAGTTATGGTAAGATCCCGATTTGCAGTGATGATGCTAGGCGTCATCACCGCATTTACGTCCTTCAATCAGATTAACGCGCAATCTACCGCGACGGCAGCCGACCCAACGATAGCGGAGTGGGAGCGCGCCAAGGCTTACACGCTCGAGTATCTCAATGCGGTTACAGATGACGCAATAATTTTTAAGCCTACTCCTGAAATGAGAAGTTTCGGCCAGCAGATGCTTCACATTGCCGAGTCTAACTACGGGTTCGGATCGGCCGCGTCGGGCAAAGCAAGTCCTTATAAGTTTGGGGACCTGGAAAAATCGGCTGATAACTATAAGACGAAAGAGACGCTGACAAAAGCTGTAACCGATAGTTATGACTTCATAATATCGGCTCTTAAGGAGTTACCGCAATCCCGTAAGAACGAGACCATCAAGATGTTTAACCGTTTTGAAATGACCAGGCAGGTTGCGTTTCAAAAAGCTTTTGAGCATCAGACTCATCACCGCGGACAGACCACTGTTTATCTGCGTTTAAAAGGGATCACGCCGCCGAACGAAAAGTTATTTTAAGCTGCCTGCAGAAAAAACAGCCACCGTCAGGTGGCTGTTTTGATTTTCAGTTTGC
>CBFGXV010000380.1:0-3948 GCA_965652755.1 uncultured Chryseosolibacter sp.
ATAACTTCAAGAAAGGAAACGACACCAAGAATTTTGAAGCACGTGAATTTATCCGACTGATCGACAAACTGGCAAAGGGCCAGATGCTGCATCAATGGAACCCGATGAACGGGAAGACCAAAGGAAAATTCAAAGTGCTCATG
Source organism: uncultured Chryseosolibacter sp. (assembly GCA_965652755.1). Classification (GTDB taxonomy): domain Bacteria; phylum Bacteroidota; class Bacteroidia; order Cytophagales; family Cyclobacteriaceae; genus Chryseosolibacter. The sequence goes on from CBFGXV010000380.1 coordinate 144, forward strand.
AGCACCAGTAGCGCTGTCGACGCGAACAAGATCTTTAACGAGGAAAAGCCCGATCACAGGATTCTCAATTCCGCCCTCCAACTACAGAAAGAAGAGAAAGGCCACCGTGTAATACTTGTCTCAAAAGATGTGAATCTCCGCCTTAAGGCGAAATCACTCGGACTGCAATCCGAAGATTACACTACCGGAAAGGTGCAGAACATCTCCTCTCTTTACACAGGAAAGACAATCGTCGAGGAAGCCGACCCGGATAACATTAACCTTCTTTATGAAAAAGGTTACTGCCCTCCGCAGGAACTGCTGGGAAAGACGCCTCCGATGAAGAACCATTACTACATCTTCAAGAGTGGAAAGAAATCCGCGCTGGCTTACTTCAATCCATTCAACGGCATGATGGAACACGTCGAGAAGAGATCGGTGTATGGCGTGAAGCCGCGAAACGCGGAACAAACCTTTGCTATCCATGCAGCGCTCAAGCCGGAAATCAAGTTAGTGTCCATTCAAGGTGTGGCAGGGACGGGCAAAACATTGCTCGCATTGGCAGCAGCCCTCGAACAGAAACGCGAATACAAACAGATCTATCTCGCAAGACCGATCGTTCCACTAAGTAATAAAGATATCGGATTCCTCCCGGGTGATATCAAATCCAAAGTGAATCCCTACATGGAACCGCTTTGGGATAACCTGAAGTTTATTCAGAACCAATACAGTGAATCTGACAAGGAGTATTCAAAGATCACTGAAATGGTCAACCAGGAAAAGCTGGTCATCACCCCACTTGCGTACATCCGTGGGAGGAGTTTATCCAACATCTGCTTTATTGTGGATGAGGCGCAAAACCTTACTCCGCATGAAGTCAAGACGATCATTACGCGCGCCGGAGAAAATACGAAGATCATTTTCACCGGTGACATATATCAGATCGATACGCCCTACCTGGACTCGCAGAGTAACGGACTATCAACATTGATTGACAGGCTGAAAGATCACGAACTCTACGCGCATATCACCCTGGAAAAAGGCGAGCGATCCGAGCTGGCAAATCTCGCGAACACGCTCTTGTAGAAAGGCCGTGTGGTGTGCCGGCTTCATCCGCAGATCTTTTTTGGAAGACTAATCCCAAATCTGGAACAAGCCGCAGCCAAACCAACCGAAAAAGGCCGATTCGGGCCGTTTTTGGTTTGGCCCGTTATTGGTTGTTCAGACAGAAAATAATTAGCGATATGTTTTTGAACATGATCTTTAAGAGTCTTTCGATGCGGAAGCAGGCTGATCTGATGAAGCGTCGCGGTATCGTACTGGGTACACGCAATAAAGATGGACGTCAGGGTTACCTGTACATGCTGAACAACATCTTCGCCGAGATCTTTTATGTAAACGATAACCCGGGTCTGGGTGCCGAGAAGCTAATCGTTCTGGACGGGCTTGAAAAATTAAACAGACATCTGGAAAAAGACCTGCGGCTTTCCAGGTAAACTTAGGACATCAAAAAGAAGATAACTTTCACGCGGCATTTGTGTCCCGCCGCCGGGGTTCCGAATCACTTCTTGCCTTTCAACGCCTTCACCATGGTTTCACCGATCTCCGCCGGAGACTCAACTACGGTGATACCACATTCCTCCATGATCTTCATTTTCGCGGCAGCAGTGTCTTCGGCTCCGCCGATAATTGCACCGGCGTGACCCATCCTCCGGCCAGGAGGCGCAGTCTGTCCGGCAATGAATCCTACGACAGGCTTTTTGTTGCCGTTATCTTTAATCCATCTCGCAGCTACTGGTTCATAGTTTCCGCCAATCTCACCGATCATAACGATCGCGTCCGTTTCAGGATCGTTCATGAGCAGCTCAACAGCTTCCTTCGTGGGAGTACCAATGATGGGGTCTCCCCCAATACCAATGGCAGTCGAGATGCCCAACCCGGCCTTTACGATCTGGTCAGCAGCTTCATACGTCAGCGTTCCCGACTTGGACACAATTCCAATACGACCTTTTTTGAACACAAATCCGGGCATGATGCCTACTTTAGCTTCGCCGGGTGTTATAACTCCGGGGCAATTCGGTCCGATGAGTACAATCCCTTTCGCCTGAATGTACTTCTTCACGATCATCATGTCCTTAACAGGGATACCTTCAGTGATTGCGACAATTACCTTGATACCGGCTTCTGCAGCCTCCATGATCGCATCCGCAGCAAAGGCGGGAGGAACAAAGATGATCGATACGTCAGCCCCGGTTTTTTCAACCGCTTCCTTCACGGTATTGAAAACAGGGCGGCCGAGGTGCTCGGTACCCCCTTTTGCTGGCGTAACACCACCAACCACATTGGTACCGTATTCGATCATCTGTCCGGCGTGGAAGGAACCTTCCGTTCCGGTGAAACCCTGAACAATTACCCTTGAATTCTTATTAACCAGGACACTCATGAAGCTATAATTTTAAAGATGCACAAAAATAGAATAATAATGTTTCCGGCCAAAAGGCCGGACAATGGCGATACCCGAAGGGACCAGGGAAGTTAAGCGATTCAGGCACAGGTCATATGACCAGGCTGCCGGAGGGCTTCTGCTGATTAGTCGCGCAGGCCGCTGCGACTTATGAAATCGTTATAGGCTGTCCTGAATTCCGCAACGTTTGGAGCCAGCTTTATGGCCTTCTGATAGGAGGTAGCCGCGTCGATCAGCAATGAATGGCTTTCGTAAAAACCGGCGAGTATCAACTGATTCAGCGCCGTCTGCTCTTTTGTCTGGTCATCAATCCCGGAAAGAGCTGTCTTTATGCGTTTCTTGTCAGCAGGTGAAAGTTTCTTGAGCATCAAACGCTCCGATGTTTTGTTGCTATTATCCCTGGACGATACTTCAACCAGTATGTTGTCTTCATTGGCGAACGTGGATCCATTCAGGTTGATAGACAATGTTGTGTCCTGTACCTCGAGCTTCTGGAGCTCATCGCCGAACATACTGTTAAAGCTGACGACGAAACTTTTCGTATCCGGCAGACCGGACCACGCGATGTTGATCTGATCGTTAAAAACGATTGAATGTTCAGCGTCAGGGAGAAAAAGTTTGATGCCAAAATCGCCACGGTATACTCCTCCAGTAACGGTCAGTTTATTCTCTTTGACTTCGTTCGTACTGAGAATAAAATCCGTGTATTTGTTGAGGACGCTCGACCCTCCCTTTATTTTCGCTGCAAGCTCGACCACCTTGTGTTGCCCCGCCTCTTTTACTTCCAGCGGTCTTCCTGAAAAATGAACAAGCCCGAGATAACCATTTTGCGAGATCTTCAGTTCATCCGCAGATGTGAGACTTGATCCGACCTTTATAGGCAGCCAGTCATTCCCTGCCTTAATCACATTCTGACCTTTGTTGACAAGAACCCTGAAAGCATAATCCTGTGCTGACGTCGTTCCGCAAAGAAAAAACATCAAAACAATTGCTGAAACTTTCATAATTGTCGGGATTTAACCACCAGTAAAATTAGACGAACATTTCGCGATTAACAAAAAAGCCGCTTTCGAAAGCGGCTTTTCCCGGATAATCAACCGATAATTACTTCAAATGATTTCTGATCAGAAACTCCTCGTACGACTCCTTGAAAGTCGGTACTTCCGGCTCAAGTCTGACAGCTTCCTCATAGGCGGTGATCGCATCGATCAGCAGATTGTGCTGTTCGTAGAAGCCGGCCAGAAAAAGTTTGTTCATCGCAGTTTCTTCGCTTACCTCACTCCTGAGGTCTTTAATGGCGGCAGCTACCTTTTCAAGATCCGCCGGTGAAAGTTTTTTGATCAGGTGTTGCTTCGATGCCTG
>CBFGXV010000381.1:0-3932 GCA_965652755.1 uncultured Chryseosolibacter sp.
AATTGCGATGGTTGAAACCTTTTATCGTAATATTACGATATAACACATATGGGGCTTACAAAAACTGAAGGCTTTACTAAGAATCAACTTGATCTCGCTGGATTGGCGAAGGCCCTGGCGCATCCGGCGAGGGTAGCCATTCTTCAGTTTGTTGCAACGCAGCAAACGTGCATTTGTGGTGACATCGTGGATTCGCTTCCACTCTCCCAATCCACGGTTTCACAACACCTCAAAGAGTTGAAGAGCGCCGGACTGATAAAAGGAGAAGTGGACGGCCCGAGCATCTGCTATTGTATTGACGAAAAGAACTGGCAACGCGCCAAAGTAGTGTTGATGGATCTGTTCAGGCACTTTGATCCGAAGAACTGCTGTTAAACATTTTGCCTCAACCGTGGGCAGTAATGCGACATAAAAAACGGGACTTTAAAATATCGAAAACATGGAAACCTCAGAAAAATTAAAGGAGATTGTCAGGGAAAAATACGCGGAGATCGCTGACCAGAGCAAGGACGAAAATCTTTCCGGTTGTTGCGGCTCGGCTTGTGGTTGCTCCACCATCGATGAAGCGATCATGGCCGAAGATTACACACAACTCAAGGGTTATGTGGCGGACGCTGACCTCGGATTAGGCTGCGGCCTCCCCACTGAATTTGCGCAGATCAGGGAAGGTGATGTTGTTGTCGATCTCGGCTCGGGAGCAGGCAATGATGCTTTTGTGGCCCGGTCTGTTACAGGTGCAACGGGCAAGGTGATCGGCGTAGACTTTACAGAAAAGATGATTGCCCGGGCACGGACCAATGCAGAGAAGCTGGGATATAATAATGTCGAATTCAGGTTCGGAGATATTGAGAACATGCCGGTCAGCGAGAATGTTGCCGACGTGGTGGTCAGCAACTGCGTGCTCAACCTCGTTCCTGACAAAGCCCGGGCGTTTGAGGAAACTCACCGTATACTGAAACCTGGTGGGCATTTCAGTGTTTCTGACATTGTTCTGAAAGGCGAATTACCGGAAGGGTTGCGCGCCAGCGCAGAGATGTACGCCGGTTGTGTATCGGGAGCTGTCGCGAAGGATGCATATTTAAATATGATCCGGACAGCCGGATTCACGTCCATTAAAATTCAGAAAGAGCGAAAAATCACTATTCCGGATGAGATTTTATCCGTTTATTTGAATAAGGCGGAACTGGAAGCATATAAATCCGGCGAGCTTGGTGTTTACAGCATAACGGTGTACGGCGAAAAGCCCCGGCTGGAAAATGAAACGCAAGCTTGCTGCGAGCCAGGATGCTGCAGCAACTAAATCCTCAAGAATGGAGTTGACATACAAAACCATCAGTGACACGGAAAGCTTCGAAGCTTTCCGTTCCTTGCTAAAAACCTCTGGCCTGCCTGCAGACGATCTGGATTTCAAGAGGGATCTTCTCGTTGGTTACTACGAAGGTGACGAACTTGTGGGTACCGGTGGACTGGAGGTCTATGGAAAGTATGCCCTGCTTCGCTCGCTCTCGGTGAAGATGGGCATTCGGGGAAAAGCTGTCGGATCAACGATAACGGAATACTTACTGGCCGAGGCCAAACAACGAAAGCTGAAGGGCATTTATCTGCTCACCGAAACTGCGCATGGTTTCTTCCAGAAAAAAGGTTTCGTCGATGTGCCGCGCGACGCTGTACCCGAAGAGGTAAAGCGCTCGCAGGAATTTTCAAAACTCTGTCCTCAGTCGGCCGCAGTTATGGCGCTGGACTTATCGTAAGGCCGCCGCCTTTCAGAATTGCCTGCATGTTCAGCGGCCATGCTTATGCTGTACTCAAAACGGCCATATTTATTTGAGAGCTTCGCAACCCTCATCGCACTGTTTTCTTACATTTGCGGTTTATAAAACACCCATGAAGCTCAATAAGTACTTCGTAATCGATTTCGATAGCACTTTTACCAAGGTTGAGGCATTCGACGTGCTAGCAGATATCTCCCTGCAGGATCATCCCGAGAAAGAAACCCGCAAAGAACAGATCCATCAGATTACCAACAAGGGCATGGACGGTAGCATTTCCTTTCGCGAATCACTTGAGCAACGATTGAATTTACTTTCCCCTTCAAAACATCACCTGGACCCACTCATCCAGCGCTTGAAGGGAAGCGTCTCTGAATCATTCAAACGCAACAAGGATTTCTTTCAAACGTACGCCGATAATATCTTCATAATCTCCAATGGCTTTCGTGAATTTATCGAGCCGATCGTTACCGAATACGGCATCAAGCCGCAGAATATCCTTGCGAACGAGTTTCGCTTTGACAGCACCGGCAAGGTCGTAGGCTTTGACATGGACAATCCCCTTTCAGCCAATGGCGGCAAGGTTGAACAACTGAAAAAACTAAACCTTCCCGGCGACGTATATGTCATCGGCGATGGTTATACGGATTACGAGATCAAACATGCCGGCCTGGCGAACAAGTTCTATGCGTTCACAGAAAATGTGGAGAGAGAAAACGTAAAGAGTAAAGCCGACCATATTGCACCAAGCCTTGATGAATTCTTATACCTTAACAAATTGAACACAGCTATTTCTTATCCAAAGAACAGGATCAACGTATTGCTTCTGGAAAATGTACATCCCGTTGCCGTTGACCTGCTGAAGACAGAAGGATTTAACGTTGAAACTTACGCAGCTGCATTATCGGAGGATGAGCTCTGTGAAAAGATCAGGAACGTATCAGTACTTGGCATCCGGTCGAAGACACACGTCACGGCTAAGGTGCTGGAAAATGCAAACCGGTTGATGGTGATCGGCGCTTTCTGTATTGGAACAAACCAGATCGATCTGAAGGAAGCGACCAGGAAAGGCATTGCAGTATTTAATGCGCCGTTCAGCAACACGCGCTCTGTGGTTGAGCTGGCAATTGCGCAGATGATTATGTTGATGCGCAATATTGTCGACAAGTCGGTGAAAATGCATCAGGGCAAGTGGGACAAATCGGCAAAAGGAAGCTTTGAGGTCCGGGGAAAAAAGCTCGGGCTCATCGGCTACGGAAATATCGGAACGCAACTTTCAGTCCTGGCCGAGTCTATGGGAATGAAAGTGTTCTACTATGACACGGAAGAAAAACTTTCCCTCGGAAATGCGGTGAAATGCAAAACGATGAAGGAAGTTCTTGAACAGGCCGACGTCGTGTCCCTGCACGTTGACGGAAGGGCTTCAAATGCAAATCTCATCAGTGATCGCGAGTTCGACACGATGAAAAAAAGGTGTGATCTTCATCAACCTGAGCCGCGGCCATGTAGTTGACATCAAGGCGTTGAAGGAAAATGTTCTCAGCGGTAAGGTAGCCGGATGCGCTATCGACGTTTTCCCCCACGAGCCCGCCAGCAACAACGAAGAATTTGTTTCCGAGCTGCGAGGCTTGCCCAATACCATACTCACCCCGCATATCGGGGGAAGCACACTTGAAGCACAAGAGAACATCGGGAACTTTGTTCCAGGCAAGATCATGGATTACATCAATACGGGAAGTACATCCAACAGCGTTAACTTCCCGAATCTCACGTTGCCGATACTCGACAACGCGCACAGGCTGATCCATATCCACAACAACGTTCCGGGTATACTCGCGCGCATCAACCAGGTGCTCGCCGACCACGGCATCAACATCGCAGGTCAATATCTGAAGACTACTGAATCAATCGGATACGTGATCACCGATATCAACAAGGATTATGACAAGGATGTTATCGCCAAACTCCGCACCATCGAGCATACCATCAAGTTCAGAATGCTGTATTAAGGTGTAACCCGATTACACTGAAGTATCGGCGAAGAAGGGCCGCGTCTGCACTGAGGGTGTGCGATAAGCGCTGATGATCAGATTCAGTCGCGTTGAAAAGAAATAAAAAAACCCACTGGATTTGGTGAGGTGTTTCTGAACCCCATAAAAGACA
>CBFGXV010000382.1:0-3927 GCA_965652755.1 uncultured Chryseosolibacter sp.
TAATCAGCACGGTGGGTTTCCCGTTGTACAAAAAGTAATGCCCGTTATCGGGATGTAGGGCGATTGGTCGTGCATCCGGCGAGGGATCGCAACCATAAAGAGCGCTAACAATGATTATCGCAGCGTAAAGTGATCTCATGGGCGATGTGTATTTTTCTTTGCGTGGCGTTTTCATCGTGTCAGCATAACATAATCTCTGAGCACCATCTCGAGAAATTTCTGATCGTCCTGCGGAGTTTCTTCGAGATGAAGAATAGCCATGATCTCTTTAGCGAGCATGTTCAACGCCTCGCGATGTGCATCATTCGGATATTTGCGGTACCTGTCGAGTGTGTTTTTTATCAGCAACACGTCTTCTTCCATCAATTGTTTCGCCTGAACGTACTCAGCTTTATACGTAGCCTGGGAATGAATGGTGAGAATATCGTTGAGATGGAGATTCATTTTCGGGGTAAGTTTAACGACCGCGGTATTGGCCACGATGTCACCGATCCGCTGTGCCTTTGATGAAGAAGCGATCATGACGGAAGCTATGCCACCCAAAGATAAGTAGATATCCACCAGGCGGAATACCCACCGGCCAGCGTAGTCGGAGAAGCTTGCGGTACCACTGGTAACTTTGATGACCTGGATGCGCAATGCCATTTTACCAAGACTCTGGCCGTTGTTAAGAACCTCAAATGCCAGGGAATAAAAAATAAATATACAGACCACGATGAACATCATGATCTCGAGGGCAGTTCCGGAAAATACATTTGACACAAAGGTACTTAACAACCCCAATCCAAATACAAGTGTCGCGAGGTCGATCAGAAAAGCGAGAATCCTGTCGCGCAGGTCTGCAAGTTCATATTGCAAAACCACGTTTTGAGTTGTTCTAATTTCTATATTTTTCATTATTATTATTCGAGAAAGACAATATCCCCATTTTCGATGAAAGAAACCCGGTTCATTGCTCAAAATAAGGAAAAGTGGCAGGAATCTGAAAACCTTCTTGAGGAATCAGAAAAAGACCCGGAAAAATTGAGCAATCTGTTTACCCAGGTTATCGATGATCTTTCGTACTCCAGAACCTATTACCCCAACAGATCGGTGAGGGTTTATCTGAACAGGATCGCCCGTGAGTATTTTTCAATCATATACAGCCATCACAAGTCGAAAAAGAATGCCTTTACGAATTTTTGGGTGGATGAATTACCGCAAATCGTCTATCAGAGCAGAAAGCCTTTGATCATCTCACTGATCATTTTCGTCGTTTCACTTTCAATCGGTATTTTTTCGTCGTTCAAGGATCCCGAGTTTACGAGCAGCATTCTCGGTGAGCGCTATGTCAGTATGACGAAGGCGAATATTGAAAAGGGCGATCCTATGGCTGTGTACAAGGACGCTCATCAGGTGGAGATGTTTCTCGGCATTACGATTAACAACCTGATGGTGGCATTCAGAACGTATGTCTTTGGAGTCTTTCTGTCAATAGGCACAATAGCCATCCTGTTGTACAACGGCATCATGGTCGGCTGTTTTCAATTTTTCTTTATTGAGCGCGGCCTGTTCGCGGAATCAGCTCTCACGATATGGCTACATGGCACACTCGAGATATCTTCGATCATACTTGCGGGAGGCGCCGGGTTAACGCTGGGCAGCGGGTTGTTGTTTCCCGGGTCGTATTCGCGGCTTCAGGCCTTCCAGATCACTGCTATGCGTTCACTGAAGCTAATGTTAGGCATCACACCTATTTTTGTTCTGGCCGCAATTATCGAAAGTTTTCTCACCCGGTACACCGACGTGCCTGATGCGCTGCGTTTGTTCCTTATTTTATTATCAGCTTTCATTATACTGGGATATTTCGTGCTTTATCCGTGGATGAAAGCAAGAAAGGGATTCGACCACCCGCTCGAGGAAGTTAAACTCCCGCCTGCGACGGATGAATTGATTTCAGTGGCGCGAATCAAAAGCAACGGCGAGATCATTAAAGACTCCTTCCATTTTTATAAGAAGTTTTCGCATAAGCTGGTTCCATGGATCGTGCTCGTCGCCATGCTGGCAGCGGCCGCGGAATTCTTCGCACCAACAGAGCGTCTGGGTTATTATTCTACTGTTGAACAATGGATGTATCTTTTCAGCAACCTGTATTATGCGATGAAGACTACTTCTCCGGTACATATCCTGATCAACACAGTGGCAATTACTTTGATATTGTACCGAGTCTTTCGCCTTCTGGAGATCGACACGGGCCTGACTGATGCCAGGCGTTTCCATTTCCTGTCAGCATTCCAAACATTTTTTGTGGCCGCACTCGCATTCGCTATTCTCTTTTTTTGGGGTGGATGGGGTGTTTTTTTGATCATTTCATTTTACCCGATGTTCCTGCTCGTGGTGTTCACACAGTTCAGGGAGAGAAATCTTGTCACAGCCAGTATTTCACGCGTTGTAAGCTTGACATCGGAAAATTTTGGCCAGGTGCTTAGCCTTCAGGTTATTTTGCTCATGATGTCGTTTTCTTTCCTGCTGATACTTTCAGCCCCGCTGCTGTACATGAACACAACTATCCTCGAGTGGAATTTTGCCGAGACCGATGTGTGGTCGAGGGGAATCGTGCGCTTCATTGAGATATTCGTGAAGCTGGTGGCGTTTTATCTTATAGTGCCTGTCTTTGCTAGCAGCATCGGTTATCTGTATTTTTCATTGAAAGAGATCCACAGCGCTGAATACCTGCGGGGTGCAATCGGAGGTGTCGGGCATAAGTACAAAAAAACTGCGCGGTTATGAGAGTTGTTTTATTGTTGGGTTATCTGATCTTTTCATCTGTAATATATGTGGCTGCGCAGGATGACGAGCCTTCCGGTACTGAACCATTTAAGAAAAGCGATCAAAGCTTTGAGGACGGGGAAGCAGAAAATACACATACACTCGTTTCTCCGGAACAGCTGGAAAGCACCCGATCTTATCAGGCAAAACCTTTAGGCCGTAAAGATTTCGATGAGGAAAAGTGGCGTAAAATCGTTGGAAATGTCGATTTCAATGAGGTCAGAAAAAAAGAGAAGAAAGAGAAGAAAGAGTCCGAAACATCGGAACCGTTGAGCATTCCCTGGGGTGGTCCTCTTCTGCGGTTAATATCGTATTCGGTCGTGACCTGTATTGTTATTCTTCTGATCTACTTTATTGTGAGGAATATTTCATTCGACCTTCACATAAAACGCGCGAAAGTTAAGGACGATCTTGAAAAGCCAGTTGAGAATATTGAGGAGCTCGATATTCAGGCCCTGCTTGACCGGGCCATTAGATCAGGGGATTTCAAACTTGCCATCAGGTTGTATTATCTCAGGCTGTTAAAAAAACTTCATGAGCAGAACAAGATCGTTTGGAAAAAGGATAAAACGAACCGGGATTACCTTTCGGAACTATTCTCAAGGGATTTTTTCTTTGAGGAGATCAAGCGTTTGACACTGTCCTACGAGTCAGTGTGGTACGGAGATCATATGCTGCGCAGTGAATCATTCCACAAACTGACTGATCGATTTGAAAGCCTGAACGACAAAATCGCTGCTGGCGAAAAGCAATGAAAGATAACAGGATTGTCATTATTGCCGTTTGCGCCGTCCTTCTCGTGGCCGCCATATTCTATTTCAGTGTGCGGGATGCCGGTCCGCGTTATCAATGGTATGAGTATTACCGCGCAAGTAATGATCAGCCGTACGGCCTGTCCTTTATCCATAAGATGTTGCAGTCCTATCGGACGGATGGACGTTTTACGATGAATGACAAAACGCCGCTCTCGCATTTACTAAAGGGTGTCGAAGATCCCGGAAGGACGGATTATGTTTTCATTGGGAATACGATCTACCTGGACGAGGATGGTACAGGATCCCTTGCCCGGTTCATCGAGGAGGGTGGAAACGTATTTATTGCATCGCAACAACCTCCGGA
>CBFGXV010000383.1:0-3927 GCA_965652755.1 uncultured Chryseosolibacter sp.
AGGAATTCGTTTCTGACCGAATATGACAAGGCTAAGTTAATGTTATCGATTTAATGATTCATTATTATTTCTATAGTCTGAGCGCTGATTTGGTGAACCTCGCGGATCCGGACCAGGTGAACCAGAAACTTTTTTAGTTTAAATTGCCTGATCGGATAATTGCCGTGTAAAACATGAATGAGTCCAGAAGAACGTTTTTGAAAAAAGCCGCGGCTCTGGCGGGCGGTGCGGGTGTTTGGAATGTGCTGCCCCTGTCTATTGAACGCGCGTTGGCCATTGCACCCGACAAAGGGACGACTTTTTATGACGCAGAACACATCGTCATGCTGATGCAGGAGAACCGTTCGTTCGACCACTGCTTCGGGACTTTGAAAGGGGTCCGGGGATTTAACGATCCACTAGCCATCACGCTGCCGGACAAAAATCCAGTATGGTTTCAGCCTGACAAGTCCGGAAATCGATTTGTTCCATTCAGGCTCGACATGAAAGATACGAAAGCTACGTGGATGGGCGGAGTGCCACATTCCTGGGAAGATCAGGTGGACGCGCGCAATGAAGGCAGATATGACGGATGGATCGAATCGAAAAGACCGGGAAACAAAGAGTACAAAGAAATCCCACTGGCCATGGGATATTACACCCGTGAAGACATTCCCTTTTACTATTCGCTGGCCGATGCTTTTACCGTATGCGACCAGCATTTTTGCGCGGCCCTCACGGGCACAACAACCAATCGCAGTTATTTCTGGACGGGGAAGACGCATGGATCGGCTGGAGATAAAGCGAAAGTAAGGAATGGTGAGCTGAACTACGAGAACGAAGCGAGCTGGACAACTTTTCCTGAAAGGCTGGAAGACCTTGGTATCTCGTGGAAAGTTTATCAGAATGAAGTAAGTCTTCCCACCAATGTGGAGGACGAATCTTTGCTCGCTAACTTCACGGATAACAACCTCGAATGGTTTACTCAGTATGGGGTGCGCTTTGCTGTCGGGTTTCATGAGTATTTGAAGAAGAGGGCAACAGAGTTGCCTGAAGAATTAAAGGAACTTGAAGGCAAGGCCGCTGCTTCGGGTATCAGTAATACGGAGTTAACAAAAGAACTTGCGGAAAAGAAAAAGGAGCTGGATCAGGTGAGAGAGCATCTCGAAAAATGGAGTCCTGAAAAATTCCAGCAGCTTTCAGCGCGGCAGCGCAGTCTTCACGCCAGAGCCTTTACCACAAACATTGGTGATCCCGATTATCACAAGGTGGAAGACTTGTCGTATTCTGTTGATGGCGAACAGCGGTCGACCAAAGTTCCCAAGGGAGATGTGTTGTTCCAGTTCCGAAAGGACGTTCAGGATGGTAAGCTGCCAACAGTATCCTGGCTGGTGGCGCCTCAAAAATTTTCAGATCATCCGAGCGCGCCATGGTACGGCGCGTGGTATGTTTCAGAAGTGCTCGACATACTCACTCAAAATCCCGAGGTCTGGAAGAAGACGATCTTCTTCCTGAACTACGATGAAAACGATGGTTACTTCGATCACGTTCCTCCGTTCGTACCTCCTCATCCGCGGAATACTGACCATGGAAAGATTTCGGCGGGCCTGGATGTGGCAGGGGAGTTTGTTACGATCGAACAAGAAGTCAAAGCAGGGTTCGAGGAAAGCAGGTCCAGGACAAGCGCAGTGGGATTGGGTTATCGCGTGCCGCTGATCATTGCGTCCCCGTGGTCGCGTGGTGGTTGGGTGAACTCGGAGGTTTGCGATATCACGTCGACCCTCATGTTTCTCGAGAAGTTCCTTTCCAAAAAAACAGGGAAGAAAGTTGAAGAGCCCAACATCAGTTCCTGGAGAAGAACCATCAGCGGAGATCTGACGTCAGCCTTCAGACCTTATAATGGAGAACAGCTGACCTTCCCCGAGTGGTTAAACAGAAATGAACATGTCCGTGACACCTATGATGCAAAATTTAAAAAGCTCCCGGACAACTTTAAAACACTTGCTGCCGAAGATGTAACTAAGATGGTTCGCGGCGCGGATCCATCTTTGTTGCCAAAGCAGGAGCCTGGTACAAAACCCTCAAACGGGTTGAAGTATGAGTTATACGTCGATGGTAAATTAACTGACGATGGCAAGGAGTTTATCATCCGCTTCAAGGCAGGCAGCGATATTTTTGGCGGCGATTCGCTGGGAGCGCCCTATAATGTTTATGCTCCCGGTAAATTCCGGAATGAGGTGGTGAGAACCTGGGCTTTTGCAGTGAGAGGCGGGGATGAGATTGAGTACCGTTGGTCGTTGAAAGATTTTGAAGGAGGGCAATATCACCTGAGGGTCTATGGTCCGAATGGTTTCTTCCGCGAGTTTCTCGGAAACAGCGCGAACCGCGTAGAAATTGTTTGCGCGCCTTTGAAGAAAGGGAATAGCGTTACCGGGCAGTTGAGAGTGGAAGTCAAAAATCCAGGTAAGCAAAGTTTACGACTGCGATGGCTAGACGTCAGGTATCAGAAGAATACCAGGGATTTCGTGCTGGCATCCGGGTCGAAGGAGAATTTTGTAGTGGAGACCGGATCGGTGCGTGGTTGGTATAATTTTTCAGTTGAGTCGCAAGACGACGGTCAGCTCAAGGCGGCATATGCCGGAAGGTTAGAGAGCGGGGCTGACAGTATTTCGGATCCGTATATGGGAGGCGTGGTGTAAGGTGGTTTCCGGCTTGCGCGCATAGCCATTCCGTGACCCGCGATCTCCAGGAGCGTACTGTATTATTTAACCTCTTGCTGAATGTGTTCGCGTGGTGCGCGGTACCTTCCCTGGGATCAGGGGAGGTGCCCGCCGTGCCCGCCGAAGCTCTAGCGAAGGAGGGAGTCTCCCGAGGGCGGAAGGTCCGACTTTTTTTATCGCAATACTGCAGAAAGCGTTGATGAGTATTATATCTTCAGTCACCGTGCCATCACCCGGCGTTTCGTTTAAGGCCGTAATTCATTTTTATGATCCTCACCCCTCGATGGTGCATCCTCCTTCCATTCGCGGATTTTTGTGAATGGAAGCTTCAGGAGATATCCTACGGTCAACTCCTTCGGATTGCTGTACACGGCAACCCCTGTGACTACCTGATTTTGCGCAATCCCAAGGTTGATTGTGCGGTGTATCCGGTCCCAAAAGGAAAAGATCACAGAATAGTTGGAGTCTGTTTCTCTCCGGACAATGGAATGATGGATGCCATGCATCCTTGGTGTAACGATAATCCGGTTCAGGAATTTTTCAAGTCTGAAGGGAAGCTTCCAGTTGCTGTGATGAAATTGCGTGGCAGCTTCAAAGACGATTTCGTAGATCAACACCAGCAAGGGAGACACTCCGAGAATAAAAACAGCGGATCCACGGTAAAAGACCGACCAGATCATTTCCCCGGCGTGAAAGCGGATCGCTGTGGTCACGTCAAGGTCGACATCCGTATGGTGAACAATGTGGAACCGCCAAAGCCATGGAACCCTGTGGTTGAGAATATGCCATAGGTAGTTCGTATAATCCAGTAATAAGAACGCGATCGATCCTTCAGCCCACGTGGGAAACTGGTACAGATAGTTGAGCCCGATCTTCCATTCCTGATTCTTATAGGCGATCCAAATCATGGCGGGAAGAAGGAGGAGGCGCAATGCGAAAAATCCCGGGACCGCCACTCCCGAATTGATGATCGCGCGTTTTATCCTGCTCTCTTTTCGCGCGCGCAATTGCGACACGCTTTCCATGATAAACAGAAGGACAAAAAGGCCAATCAATATTGGCAGCCCTTTTTTAGTCATGATTTCATCAATGAGCGTGTTCATTTCTTGTTCTGATAGACTTTGGATTAAGATCTGATCCTGTGCTGATGCATTATACGAATTTCACAGCTTATCCTGCCGCAGAAGTTTCCGGAAAAGCCGAAGCAATCTTTCCTGCGAATAGCCGA
>CBFGXV010000384.1:0-3910 GCA_965652755.1 uncultured Chryseosolibacter sp.
GCCATCAGGTAGGCGATCAGGTCTTTCACCTCTTCTTCATTCAGCCGGTTGATCAGTCCCGGATACATGATAGAAATATAAGAGTATTTGGTATTCAATACATCCTGTTTCGGGATTTCGCGGATCACCTCAGGCGCAAACGGATTTTGCGAGATAAAATAAGTCTGATCATTCTCGTTTGTCAGTCGGCCTAAGATCGATGAGCCGTCTTTCATTGTGAATACCGTTGCTGCGTATTGATCTGATACCACCTTGTTGGGTTCAATGATCGACTCAAGCATGTCCTTTGCTGTGAAGCGCGTACCGAGTTGTGTGAGATCGGGGCCTATGGCGCCTCCCTCGCCCCGCATCATGTGGCATGAACTGCAGCGCGTCGCGTCGAACATCATTTTTCCCTGTTCGAAATTGCGGTTGGCGAGATTCCCCTCAACTAATGGGAGCGCCTCTTCCATGGTCCAGCGTTTACCTGGCCCCTTGGGCTGCGGGCCGCTTACAAGGTCATTGCCCGAGCTGGCTAACAGGGCTTCGCCCGAAAGGTCCTTGTAATGCTCCAACTTGTCTTTTGGAACATTTGCAAGCGCCGATTGTCTCGCTTTGTTAATAAAGCCCACGTAGCTGACTCCTCCTTTATAACCAAAAGCATCTTTGAACCAGTTGAAATATTTGTCATGAAGTTCAGGCGTCCACCCCGCTTTTGAAGTGGATAGTACCGTTGCATAGTATGTCTGCTGCGCTGGAGGAACTTTAGACAGCATGCCTGCGATGTCCATTCCATATTGCGGATTCCTGAGGATCAGATCTGAAGAATTGCTCGCAGTTTTTTCAGCGGGCTCATCTTTGGCATCTTCAAGCAGGTCCAGAGTTTTTTCTACAGCTCCCGGAGCTTCAAGGTAAACAAGCAAACTGCTGAGGCTACGGTTGAGTGAATTTGTCTTAGCTGGATAGTGGGGATTGAGATAGTTTACAACCTGGTTCATGACAGCACCTTCAGGCTTTCCCATTCGCAGGATAACAAGCTCAAATGCGCGCAGCAGATCGATCTTCTGAGCATCCGGCAGATCATTGTAGTTAACACCCATCAATGCATTCAAAAGAGAATTGCGCATCGCAGGTTTGCCGTGACGGGCAAGGGCGATGACTGCCTGCGTGAGTGTTTGAGCATCCTTCTCCTTCAAGGCGCGCGCCTGCCATTCGCTGACAGGTTGATGTTCCAGCGCAATGCGCGCTGCATAACGGATGAAGCGATCTTTGTGTTTGAGATGCTGCCACGCAAAATCCACGGCCCCTTGCTTCGGACCGGAATGATAAGCCTCCAGTTGTTTTCTCAGCGTCCTGTCTTCGGCTTCATCGGCAACCTTCGTTGAAACGTTCACGGCTTTGCCGTCTTCGTCCGTTTTACCATCGTAATAAACACGGTAGAGATCCGATTCAAGTCTGCGTCCACCGGTGAGAAAATACAAGGCCCCATCCGGACCAATCATTCCGTCAGTGAGCGGGAGTGGAGCACCGGATAAAAACTCTTCAGCTTCTGCCTTGTAAGAGGAGCCTTCGGCTTTCAGATGCACCGCGTAGATGATACCAAAGCTCCAGTCTGATGCGAAGAGCGCCTTCTTATATTTCTCCGGGAACTTTGCATTTTTCCCATGAACAAGATTGGTTGGAGAGCCTTGTCCGATGTTTATGACAGGAGGCAGATTGTCAGGATAGGACGGAGACCATTTGCTGTTTCCCGTGCGCCAGCCGAATTCACTTCCGCTTGTAACGTGACAGATACGCGTTGGCCTGTACCAGGGCATACCGAAATCCCATTCCATATCGGAATCATAAGTGAACAATTCTCCGTCTTCATTGAAAGCAATATCAAAGGCATTGCGGTAGCCCGCACTGACCAGTTCCCAGTGTTGTCCAAGCGAATCAATCCTTGCAACCCACCCGCCAGGCGCATACCTGTCGTTGGCGTGGCCCCTTGGATCTTTGATCAGCGGGAACATGTTATCTTCCTTCCATACTGGCGGGAGCCGGTAGGCATCCATCGGAGGAACATCGGTATGATTACCTGCGATCAGGTAGATCGATTTTCCATCGGGGGCAAGTATGATGCTGTGAGGCCCGTGTTCGCCATCGCCCTTCATCGGCTTCAGTAAACTGATCTTGTCGAACTGATCATCGCCGTCAGTATCCTGAAGCCTGTAGAGACCGCTGCCTTTCTCGAAATTTTCGTTGACGCGGTTATTAACCATCACATATAAACTATTGAACGCATATAGCAGACCCTGCGCATAGCCCATCTCCAGTTTGGGTTTTGTCGTATCCGCCAGCTCGGCGTTCGTTTTTCCAATATCAAGCCTCTCAATCCGGCTAATGGAATCCGTGCCAATAGGCGACAATTCCAGGCGGTAAAGGGCGCCGTACTGGTCAGAGGTGATCATCCTCCCCTTATCGTCAAAGGTCATCGCCACCCACGAGCCCTGCTCTTTTTCCGAGGGACTGTACAGATGATCCACCTTGAAGTTGGCAGGCAATTTCAGTTTGCTGATCTTCGGATTCGCCGATTCTCCATCAGGCTGCTTCTTGTCGCAGCACACAGTGATGAATGCGCCGAGTAAAAGGAAAAACGAATTACGGATGAGGTGTTTGATATGCATAGGTGGAGTTATTGAATTGTATATACAATGTGTCGTGTGATAAAGAACAGTATCTGACAGGCTTAAACTATCCCGTACTATCCTGATACCGAGGGGGCATCTAACACAGTAAGGTATAACGCCCGGATGAAAACTCTAGGACAAACCGGAAATTTTATTTCAAAGGAAAATCTGAGGGATGGTTATGCCCAACCTTACAATTCCTTGATGCGTATGTTGCGGAACCGGTGTGCGGCGCCTGGCCTCCATGCGCCTGGCATATTAAACCCTCCCGGGGTGGGAAGATACTGGGCGCTCCAGTGCGATTGAAAACCGATCATGCCCTCTGTGGCACCGGCAATAAAATCGTTCTTTGGTTGTTGCACATCCCACATCTGGACGTTGTTCACCCAAAGTATGACGCGCGGCACCTCGCCGGTCATTCTGACCCTGAAAGAATTCCATTCACCCGGCCTCCATACTTTTGCGATTGCGCTGGCTTTTCCTGCAAGACCGATTTCCAGACGCTCGCCAAAAAGATCGGCATTTGCGCCCGGCAGCGCGAGTTCGACCTGGTATGCCTGGCCACTTTCAGTTGAGCGAAGAAAAATACCTCCATTGCAAAAGCTGTCGATCTTTACCTCGAGGTATAGCTCGAAGTCCTTGTATTTTTTATTGGAGAGGAGCACACCGCCCTGTCCATACGGATGCTGCTTCAGAGTTATGGCACCATCTTCCACGTAGAAATTTCCCGTCGTTCCCTGATGCGAAGTCCTGCTGACATGCCATCCGTCAAGATCTTTTCCGTTGAAGATCCGATCGCTCCCGCCGGAGCCATCCTCCAGGCTGCGCTTCGAGCACGATGCAAATACCAGGATTGCCAGAAAAAAATATACGCTGCGCCTTGTCATTTTTCCTCGGTTATTTCCAGCACGATCCGAAAACCCACATCCCAACCGTTGCCCGGTCCACCCGCATGCGTCAACCACGTTGCGTTCTTCACATCCCCGGCAAAAGATGCTCCTTTCAGCACATGTACTTGTCCGGATGTCGGCGGTTCGGGATCCGCGAAGATTTTCTCATTGTAAAAATCATCCACCCACTCCCAGACGTTGCCAAGCATATCGTAAAGTCCCCAGGCATTCGGACTTTTTAGTCCGACTTGTTGCGTAGCCGTCCCTCCCAGTTGGGCCACCCTTTGCGTCTGGTCCCATGGTATGTCACCGGAAGCACCCGCGCGCGCGGCGTACTCCCACTCAAATTCTGTGGGCAACCGGTATCGCCTC